>NZ_JAKGUE010000017.1 GCF_021568795.1 Dethiosulfovibrio faecalis | reverse complement strand
TCGTGACCTGAAAAATGGAGAACTGGCTTCCCATGGCATCCTGCCATTCGTTCACCATAACCTCGTTTCCTGTGATGAGTTTGAGACCGTCGTCCATGATGAAGATCTTAGGAACCTGACGATCGCCGACAGGGACAGTCTCCTGATTGTCGAAGACCCTCTTGCCGGCCAGTCTCTGGACCACTATGTTGACGTAGGAGCGGTTGCTGATCCTCAGGGTCTCTATCTCCTGAGCCACCCCGGTCTGGAGGCTTTCGACGAAGCCCAGACCTCCGTCGTCGATGGTCCGCTCCAACATCCTTCCGGCCCTGACGGACGCCACTCCTACGACCACCGCAAGCAGGACGGCTATTATGACGCCGACCACCACCACAACCTGAACGCCTACGGACAACCCCTTGCTCTCTGCCTGTCCACTCACGAAAGAGACCTCCCTTACTTTTGTCATTTAAATTATTGTACCACCTGAAAAGGATACCGCATGGAATTTTGAACTCGGGTATATTCGTGCTACTTATTTCTATCTATTTGACACGAAGAACCTCCCTAGTTACACTCTACGAAATTCATAACACTCATTATGGGAGGCAAAAACATGCGAAGATCAAGGTTGTTAATTTCTTTGGCCGTCGCCCTTTCCGCGATCGTTCTGTCCACGGCCGTTTGGGCGCAGGAAAGCTCGAAAAAAACGAGAATCGTATATTCGTGGCCCAGTTACGCCGGGCCCCTTCTACCTCATATGTACAGCCCAAGTCAGATGTACGCCCAGCGAATGGTGTACGACCCTCTGGTGGAGTACGAGGAAGACGGATCCTACAGTCCCGCTCTGGCGACGTCCTGGGACATCTCTCCGGACGGCAAGGTCTATACCTTCAGACTCAGGGAGGGGGTGGCGTTCTCCGACGGCACGCCTTTCGATGCCGAGGCCGTGGTGATGAATTTCGACGCCATAATGGCTAATGCGAAAAGACATGAATGGATGGACCTGGTCAATCAGATCGATGGCTGGGAGTCGGTGGACGAACACACCTTCCGGCTGACTCTGAAAAACCCGTACTACCCGGCTCTGGCCGAACTGAGCCTGATAAGGCCTTTCAGGTTCCTGTCTCCCTCGGCATTTCCCGACGACGGAGATACTTCCAAGAGTATAAAGGCCCCTATCGGAACCGGACCCTGGATGCTCGTCGATTCCAAAAAGGGAGAATACGACCTTTTTAAGGCCAATCCCCGCTCCTGGAGGGGGAAACAAGACGTGGACGAGATAATGGTCAAGGTTATATCGGATCCCACCGCAAGAGCGCTGGCATTCGAGACCGGAGAGATAGACCTGATATACGGAGCGAGCACGGGGCAGATAGACATGGAGACCTTCAATCGCTACCGTTCCATGGACGGTATCGTCACGGGTCTGTCCGGCCCCCTCGAGGGACGAAGCATCGCGATGAACTCCGGCAGGTTTCCCACCGACGATCCCTCGGTAAGGAAGGCCATTCTTCACGGGGTTGACAGAAAGGCCATAGTGAAGCACGTTTTTCTGGGAATGGAATACCCGGCGGAAACCCTGTTCGCGAAAAACCGACCCTATTGCGATCTGAATCTGAAACCATACGTCTACGATCCCAAACTTTCGGCAAAACTGCTGGATAAGGCCGGCTGGGGAAAAAAGGAAGGTTCCCCCTTCAGGTATAAAGACGGGGTTCCTCTAGCCCTGGATTTCTGCTTCGTAGGGACCGACGCTCTCCAGAAGGCATCGGCGGAGGCCATTCAGGGAGATCTGAGAAAAATCGGAATCGACGTCAGGCTCGTGGCGGAAGAGGCGGACTCGTACTACAAGAGACAGAAATCCGGCGAATTCGGGATGATATTTTCATCTACCTGGGGAGCTCCCTACGACCCTCAATCCTATTGCAGCTCCATGAGGATCCCGTCCCATGCGGATTACCAGGCTCAGTCCGGACTGAAGATGAAGGAGAAACTGGATCGCAGCATCTCCGAGGTCCTGGTCACAGTGGACGAAAAGGAAAGAGCCGAGCTCTATCGGTATATATTGACGACGCTGCACGAAGAGGCCGTATATATGCCGCTTTCGTTTTCCACCGCGATAAAAGTCTACAGGGAAGGCAATTTATCGGACATTCCCTTCAGGCCGACTCCCTACGATATCCCCTTCGAACGGATAAGACTTCCGAAGAGCGGCATTTAGAAAACGATATCGAAAATGATTCGCTATATAGCCAAAAGGGTGGCCCAGCTCATACCGCTGCTTGTTATCGTCTCGATCGTGGTGTTTCTCGTCCTCAGACTGGGACAGGGAGATCCGGCCATGACATATCTGCGCCTGTCCGGGATACCTCCGACGGACCAGGCCCTCGCCACCGCCAGGGAGGAACTGGGGCTGAACTCGTCTCTGCCAGTTCAATATATGCGCTGGGTTACGAAGGCGATCCATCTGGATTTCGGAAAATCCTACGTGACCGGGAATCCGGTGTTTCCTGAGATCATATACTACATGCCCAACACGTTGAAACTGGCGGCGTTTTCTCTGGCACTGACGCTTGCGGCAAGTCTGCCCCTGGGACTGTGGGCCGCACTCAACAGAGACCGTCTGCCGGACCATTCCACCAGATTCCTGGCCTTCACGGGGGTCTCCATGCCCGGTTTCTGGCTGGCGTATCTGCTGATATGGCTGTTCTCCATAAAGCTCAAGTGGCTGCCCTCCATGGGACTGGGGGGCCCGGCTCACATGATAATGCCAGCCGTATCGATGTCTCTGATGTCCATATGCATAAACATCAGGCTGATAAGGGGGAGCGTTCTGGAAAACCTTCACGCCCGCTGGGGACTTTACGGTCGACTGAGAGGTCTTCCTGAAAAAGTCGTAATAGGGAAACACGTACTGGTAAACTCGCTGATACCGATAGTGACCGCAGTAGGAATGCACATAGGCGAGCTGTTCGGAGGAGCGGTGGTGGCCGAGACCATCTTCTCATGGCCCGGGGTAGGCCGATATGCCGTCTCGGCGATCTACAACAGGGATTATCCGGTGATGCAGTGTTTCATACTCATGATGACGGTGATCTTCGTGGTGATGAATCTGGCGATAGATATTCTATATGCCTGGCTCGATCCGAGGATAAGACTGGAAGGGGGACGAAGCTGAGATGCCATTAAGAAAGACCACCGTGGTGGGGCTTGCTCTACTGGCCCTGATAGCCCTGTCCGCCGTCGGAGCCTCTCGTCTTACTCCCTGGGATCCGATGGAGGTAGACCTGGCGATGAAATTCGCACCTCCGGGGGACGGCCATGTCCTGGGCTGCGACCATCTGGGACGAGACGTCCTGTCCAGACTTCTCTACGGAACCAGAGTCTCCATGGGATCGGTGGCCCTGATCCTGGGACTCGTGATGGGGACGGGGTTCGTCGTCGGGGCCGCCGCAGGATATTTCGGAGGCAAGGTCGATACCCTTCTGATGAGACTCTGCGACGTGTTCCTTACCTTCCCCACGTTCATCCTCGCCATGTTTCTCATAGGCATCCTGGGAACCGGAATGACCAACGTCATACTGGCGGTAGCCATGACCCATTGGGCCTGGTACGCCCGTATAGTCCGAAGCATGGTCCTATCCATACGAAACAGGGATTATATAATGGCCGCCAGGGTATCTGGAACCGGGCACTGGGGGATACTGTTCCGCCACATGATGCCTTCGATCTTCTCCCAACTGGCGATACTGGCGACGATGGATATAGGCCATATGATGCTTCACGTCTCGGGTCTCTCCTTCCTCGGCCTGGGCGTAACCCCTCCGACTCCCGAATGGGGGGTCATGATAGCCGACGCCAGGGGCTACATCTGGACTCACCCGGAACTTATGGTCTACCCAGGAGCGATGATATTTCTCACCGTGATGGCCTGCAATCTTCTGGGAGACTCGCTTCGAGACTCTCTGGACCCGGCTCTGGTCACGGAGGCTGCGGCATGAACTCGCCCTATCTAACCGTCAGGAACCTCAAGGTACGCTACGGTTCCAGAGAATTGGTGAAGGGGATTTCTCTCGATGCCTACAGGGGACGGGTTCTGGGAATCCTGGGAGAGAGCGGATGCGGCAAATCATTGACCTGTCTGGGCATATTGGGACTTCTTCCGCCGGGATTATCCTCCTCCGGAAAGATAGCTATAGAGGGGAAATCGACGGCGGAATCGAGAGAATATCTGGGCTCGTCGATCACCTCGATAATGCAGAGCCCAGTAAGCTGTTTCGACCCTGTCTACACCGTGGGGAACCATTTCACGGAGACCTTGAAAGCCCACGACATATCCGACCACTCCACCGTAGTCGAAGCCCTCGAAGAGGTGGGCCTGTCGAGGGAACCCAGGTTACTGGATCTATACCCTTTCCAGATGAGCGGCGGAATGCTCCAGAGGGTTATGATAGCCCTGGCCCTGGTTACGGAGGCTCCTTTCATAGTGGCCGACGAGCCTACCACGGACCTGGACGCCATAAACCAGACCAGAATATTGACCCTTCTGGGAAACCTCGTAAGTCGCAAAAATCTGGGGATGATAATGGTAACCCATGATCTCGGAGTGCTGGCGAAGATGGCCGACGACGTCGTAGTGATGAAGGACGGCGTAATGGTGGATTCCGGAACAGTCGAGGACCTGTTCGACCACCCCGGATCGGACTACACTGCCGAGCTGATAGAAGCCCACATGAAACTCTCGGGAGAGACGGAGGGGATCCTATCGTGAATATTACCCCTGTGATCGAGCTGTCGAGAGTCTCAAAAAGCTACAGAAGAGGCGGTTTCTTTCGAAAAGGAGAGAGAGTGGAGGTACTGAAGGAGATAGACCTGTCGGTCCGACCGGGCGAATGCGTGGGATTGATAGGGCCCAGCGGTTCCGGCAAAAGCACCATGGGACGGATCCTGCTGGGACTGGAGTCTCCCGACGACGGGGAGGTTCGTATGATGGGAGAATCGATCTCCGCCGAAACCCATCTCTCGAAAAACCGACGCAGGGCCGTTCAGGTGGTTTTCCAAAACGCCCTGGATTCGTGCAATCCCAGGATGACGGCCAGAGAGATACTGTCCGAACCGCTGAGAAACTTCGAAAAGCTCAAGGGTAGACGTCTAGAAGAGAGGATAGACTCTCTTCTGGAACAGGTCGGCCTGCTCTCTTCCGATAAGGGGAAACGCCCCGACCGCTTCAGCGGTGGGCAGCTTCAGCGTGTATGCATAGCCCGAGCTCTGGCCCCCGGCCCCGATCTGATCCTACTGGACGAGGCGGTCAGTGCCCTGGACATGGTAGTCCAATCACAGATACTGGATCTATTGGACGAACTGAGATCCGACCTGGGAACGGCCTATCTGTTCGTGACCCACGACCTTCGGCTGGTAAGACGATTCTGCGACAGAGCCTTTCTGCTGGAGGACGGTCGTCTGGAACCCTTCGACCCCGCTACTTTCGCGGCGAATAAGCATCTCCCTCTGCTGGACGAGCTGGTAAAGGCGATGCCTCCGTCGAGACCGAATAGAAATAGAGGATGACACGAAAAGGGCCCTGCGTAAACGCAGGGCCCTTTTAATGGAAAAATCCGACGACGGCTACTTCGTGGTCTCGGCGACCTCTATCTTTCCCGAAGCGACCTCCTCGGTCAGCTCGTCCAGACGGGCCTTCACGTCGGCCGGAACGAGCTTAAGGGCGCTGTCGGACCAGGAAAGGCCCACTCCGCCCTCTTTCAGTCCGTAGCGGAGGACGGTTCCTCTCCGGTAGGTCCCCTCCTGCTTGTCCTTGATGAGGTCGTAGACCACCACGTCCAGCCTCTTGAGCATGGAGGTCAGCACCGCCTCGGGAGCCAGATGTTCCTGAGGGGAGTCGACACCGATGGCGTAGAACCCGCCCTCCTTGGCGGCGGCTATGATTCCCTCTCCCGTCCCTCCGGCGACCTGATAGACGACGTCGGCGCCGTTTTTATGCTGGTTCAGGGTCATCTCCTTGCCACCGGCGGGGTCGTCCCAGCGACCGACGAAACCCCTGAGGATCTTAACGTCCGGGTTTACCGCCCTGGCGCCCTGCTCGTATCCGGCGATGAAGCTGTACATGACCGGTATATCCTCGCCGCAGACGACTCCTATGGTGGCCTCGGGGTTAACCCTGGGGTCGCCCTCTCTGGTGGTCATCATTGCGGCCAGAGCCCCGGCCAGGAAGCTGCCCTCGCTCTGTTTGAAGTCGATGAAGGTTACGTGGGCTATGTCGCCGGTGGTGTCGAACTGGGCGAAGTCGGTCTCGGGGAACTTGGGGGCCACCTCGGCGATGGCGTCCATCATCCCGAATCCGACGGACAGGACCAGGTCGAACTTCTTGGCGGCGGTCGCCATATAGGGCACGTAGTTGGCCGGGTCGTAGTTGCACTCTATGACCTTGCCCACTATGCCCAGCTCCGCCTTGGCCTTGTCGAAACCGCGGTTGGCGCTGTCGTAGAAGGAGGCGTCTCCCAGCTGACCCTCTATTATGAGGGCAACGGAGAGTTTGTCCGCCGCCAGGGAAGCCCCGGCGAGACCGAGCAACATGGAGAGGCAGAGCAGTAGTACCGTCACTTTACGCATTATCCTATTCCTCCTATATGTTATTGATCAGGAAGATCGGCCTTTTCCGATCCCCCGGGTCACCAGAGCGACTATGACCAGAACGTAGGGCAGCATGAGGGCCAGATGGCTCGGCACTCCCATGGCCTGGAGCTGGAATCCCCCGGCCTGTGCCACCCCGAAGATTATAACGGCAAAGAACGTCCATCCCAGATGGCCGTCTCCGAAGATCACCGCAGCCACGGCCATCCAGCCCCTGTCGGCGCTCATTCCCCGAACGAAGGAGAGCAGATAGGACGTGGACAGGAAGGCACCGGCCAATCCCACCATTAACGAGTTCACCACCAATACTCCGTAGCGGAGACGCCATACCGGGACCCCGGCAGCATCGAGGGCTTCCTCGTTCTCTCCGGCTGCCTTGAGCCTCATTCCCAGGACGGTCCTGGAGTCCATGTAGGCGACTACCGCCAGTACGGCAACCGCCACCCAGACGATCAGTGAAAACCCGTCCAGCCAGCTGGGCAGGAATGAGAGCTCCACGTCCGGTATTCTAACCATGTTCGGACTTCTGAAGCTTCCCTTAACGCCGAAGAAGCTTTTCAGAAAGAGGATCGACAGGGCCGATCCCATTATGTTGAGAGCCATTCCTATGACCCATATGTTGGAGCGCAAGGTCACGGAGAAGAAGGCGAAGATCATGTTGTAGACGAGTGCCACCGCTACGGCGAAAACTATCCCAATGACCCAGCTTCCGAAAAGATGGTTTCCCAGCACCGCGAAGAAGGACGCCAGTATGAGGCCTCCCTCCTGGCCTATGTTGAGTATGCCGGTCTGGAGGGTCCAGGTTCCGCCTAGGGCCATAAGGAGAAGGGGGGTTCCCATGCGGACCGCCGCCTGAAAGAATTCCGTCATGGATCAGTCCTCCCTGAGTCTGCTGGCCATTCGGTTGGCCACGGCGAATCCGGCTGTGACGAACAGCACTCCCAGACACATGACTATCTGGACGACCTCCACCGGAACGTCGGTCATGAGCTCCATCTGGAGGGCTCCGGACTCCATCACAGCGTAGACTGCCGAGGCCAGTATCCCCCCTACCGGGTGATAGGCCACCATCATGGCGAGTATCATTCCCGTCCAGGTGTAGCCCGGCGATATGGCGGTCCGAAAACGGTACTGCTCGCCCATCACCAGCAGGGTTCCGGCAAGTCCCGCCAGGGCTCCGGAGAGGAGCATGGCGGACATCTTGACCTTTCTGACGTCGATCCCTCCGTATCTAGCGAAACGACCGTTCAGGCGGCACATTTTCCAGTCATAGCCCCTGACGGTGAACAGCATGGCGATAGTCACCAATATCACGGCCACGAGTGCTATGAATATTCCGGTGTTGAGGTTGCTGAAGTCGGTCAGTTTGGCGAAACGCATGGCCTCGGGGATCTTGTCCGTGGCTCCCGCCGCCACCTGATTACCGGCGTAGGGACCGACCGTGAGGGCCTGGGTCGCAAGGGTGCCCAGGGAGTTTAGCATTATGGTCAGGACCACTATGTTGAGCCCGTGGTCCAGGTTGAGCTTGGCCGGGATCCAGGCCCAGAAGGCGGCTCCTCCTAGTCCGGCCAGAAGGGCCAACGGCATCAGCACCGCACCGGGCAGGGCGGGAAAGGTCAGGCCGATCCATGTGGCGGAGAAGGCACCCACGTACAGCTGTCCTTCCGCTCCGATGTTCCACATTCCGCCGTTGAAGGCCGCGGATATGGCGAAGGTGGCCAGCAGAAGGGGCACCCATTTGGCCAGAGTGCCCAGCATGGCGTCCGAGTCGCCCAGAGCGCCGTTTATCATCTCTCCGTAGGCCTCCATGGGGTTAGCCCCGTAGAGGGCTATTATCACCCCTCCGAACAACACGCTGGCGACGAAGGAGCCCAGGACGATCAGGCTATCCCTGTGCTCCTGAATCCATCTGTTTTTCACGTCAGACAAGGTCGCCGTCCTCCCTTCCCTCCAGCATGATCCTTCCCACTCTGTCCCTGGTGGCCTCCGTGGAGGACAGGACCGAGACGACCCTGCCTCTGAACATGACCGCCACCCTGTCGCTCAGGGAGAGGACCTCGTCCAGGTCGGAGGAGATGAGCAGCACAGCGCTGCCCTTGGAGCGAAGGTCCAGTATGTGACGGTGGATCTCCTCGGCTCCGCCGATATCTACGCCTCTCGTCGGCTGAGATACCAGGAGGACCTTGGGATCGTGCTCCAGCTCTCTGCCCATGACGAGGCGTTGCATGTTGCCTCCCGACAGGGTTCCCGCCTGGACCCCTCTATGGGCGGCCGCGACGCCGTAGCGTTCCATCACCGAGTCGGCGTGGACAACGGAGGCACCGTAGTTCCTGAATATCCTCTTTCCGAACCGGGGATCGTACTGATAGCCCATGAGTGTGTTGTCGACCAGGTCCGCCAGGGAGGCCAGGCCGGTCCGTATCCGATCCTCCGGTATATAGGCCAGCCCGAGGTTTCGTCTGCCCAGAGAGTCCAGCTTTGAGACGTCCAGGCCGTCTATTACGACCGTGCCTTCACAGCCTCTGAGCCCGGACAAGACCTCCTCCAGCTCGCTCTGGCCGTTTCCGGTGATACCGGCGATCCCCAGTATCTCGCCTCCGAAGACCTCGAGGGAGACGTCTTCCAGGAGGGGCCTGGGGGTGCCGGAGACGGAGACGGACTTGAGTTCCAGAAGCGGCTCGGGCGAGAGCCTGGGAGCTTCCGATACCGACGGCATGTCTATGGAGCGCCCCACCATGAGCTCGGCCAGGGATGCCCTGTCCAGCTCTGATGCGGGTTTGGTGTCTATCAGCCGTCCCTTTCTCATCACGGAGACGGTGTCGGAGATCTCAAGGACCTCGCCCAGGTTGTGGGCTATGAAGATGACGGTCCGTCCCTCCTGGCGAAAGCCTCGGATCGTCTCGAAGAGTCCGTCTACCTCCTTGGGGGATAAAACCGCCGTCGGCTCGTCGAACACGAGTATCTCCGCACGGCGGTAGAGGAGCTTCAGAATCTCCACCTGCTGCTGTCGGCCCACGGGGAGATCTCCTACCGGCACGTCCGAAGATATGTTCAGTTCGTAGCGGTCGATCAGCTCTCCCACCCTGACCCGGGCTCCGTCCAGGTCGAAGGCGACTCCTCTTTTGGGCTCGTCGCCCAAAACCACGTTACGGCAGACGGACATGGACGGCACCAGCATGAAGTGCTGATGTACCATGCCTATGCCGTATCCCATGGCGTCTCTGGGGGATCCTATGGACAGAGGTTTGCCGTCCATTCGGAAACTTCCTCCGTCCGGGTGGTAGATGCCGTAGAGACACTTCATCAAGGTGGATTTACCTGCGCCGTTCTCTCCGACGACCGCGTGGATCGTTCCGCCCTTGACCGTAAGGGACAGATCGTCCACGGCTGTGAAGGGACCGAAGGTCTTGGTGACGTTTAAAGCGGATAGCTCATTCATCGCCGTCCTCCGACGGAATCACCCATATGGCCAGGGCGTCCAGACTTCCGAGGACCTCGGTTCGATCTCCCAGACGGACATCGACGTCCTTCCCCCTGCCGTCGTCCATCCTCTTAATCTCCTCTCCGGGCAAAAACCCCCTCTCTCTGAGGACGGTCCTCTTGGCACCCGAGGCGGTTATACGAAGAACCCTGCCCCTCTGTCTAGGCAGAAGCATCGTAAGGGGTATGGAGAGATGTTCCGGCGATGCGACGAAGTTGTCCATAGCCGCTATCCAACCACGCCCCTCGGCCTTGGAACGACAGCAGAAATCGACGAAGGCGGCAAGACGCCGTTCGGTGGCGGGATCCAGCGCGTGCTCCGCCGCACAGGCCATCTCCTCGGCGATCGAGTCCTCCACACCGAGGATCTCGGAGAAGAGAAAGGTCATGTGCTGATGTCTTCTGTAGGTCTCGAGAGCCTTCTCCCTGCCCTCCCTGGTGAGCTCGATCTTTCCGTATCTCTGGTGGTCCAGAAGCCCTATGTCGACCATCTTACGGACGGCCACTACCACCGTGGCCTTTCGAACTCCCAGACGGGAGGCAAGCTCGGTCACGGAGGGAACCGAGCCCTCCAGCTCTATCTCAAGAACGGTCTCCAGATAATCCTCTATACGCTCAGTTATGGCCATGCCGTCACCGCTTTCTGAAATGTTCTATCCTGAGAATACCCAAGTGGAGTTACGGTGTCAAACCTCTACGGGAATCGGACAAGAAGGAAGCTCCCGAGGGCGTTCCCGGGAGCTTAGGATCGTTCGGTCTACAGATAAGGACATCCCTCTATCCTGAACAGATGAGGGCCCTTGGGCCTAGCCAGGTTCTCCGGAGGCTTTCTTCCCATGTAGTCGAAGATTATCCAGCCTCGATCGTGGTCTATCCTTAGACACCACTCGGGGCATCTGGCGGAAATGGTGTACTCGGTAAGCCCCTTCAGAAAACGGTCAACCTCCCTGAAGACGTGAGCGAAAGCTTTCTTGAATTCCTCCCAAGAGAGAGAAACGACCTGAATCAATAGGACCACCTCCCATAGCAGAATAACAGCCATAGGAAAGGACAGTCAAGCTTAAGAGCCCCTTTCGGTAGATGTGCCTATGGATCAAGGGGCTCTTTTCTGGTATAAACGTCTACTGGACGCAAATATTTTCTCTTGGAGGTAACGAATGTGAAGAAAAAGAACATCATACTGGCTTTGACACTGACGGTCGCCCTCAGCGGTGCGGCTTTCGCGGCGGACGAGAAGAAAGACGAAATCCTCGCCAAGGTAGGCTCAGAGACGGTCACCCAGGCGGACTTCGATCAGGTGACGTCGGGAGCCCAGCCCAGCCAGGCGGCCTACTTCAGCACCCCCGAAGGCAAGAGGGCCCTTGTGGAGGACATGGCGAACTCGGTGTTGTTCTACCTCTGGGGCAAGGACAACAAGCTGGCCGAGACGGATAAATACAAAGAGACCATCGCCGAGCTGGAAAAGAGGGTTTTGGCCGGAATGGCCATGGAGAAGATCCTCTCCGGAGCGAAGGTCTCCGACGAGGAGGTCAGAAAGTTCTACGACGACCACAAGGCGGCCTTCAAGGTTCCCGAATCGGTAAAGGCCAGCCACATCCTTATACAGGTTTCCAAAGACGCCGGAAACGACCTCTGGAAGAAAGCCCAAAAAGAAGTGGCCAAGATCCGTAAGGATATCCTGGCCGGTAAGGTCAGCTTCGAGGACGCCGCCAAGAGGGATTCGGACTGTCCCTCCAAGTCCAGAGGCGGAGATCTGGGCTTCTTCACCGAGGGACAGATGGTCCCCGAGTTCGAGAAGGCCGCCTTCGCCACCAAGATCGGAGACATCAGCGATCCGGTCAAGACCCAGTTCGGCTACCACATAATAAAGGTGACCGACCATAAGGACGCCTCCGAACAGCCTTTCGACGAGGTGAAAGACGGAATCCGCCAGCAGCTTCTCCAGCAGAAGCAGAGGGACACCCTGTCGGAGTACGTGGATAAGCTGAAGAAGACCTATAAGGTCGAGATCCTTCTCCCCGAGCCCAAGGAGGCGTCGGCGGACAAGAAATAAAGAGACACAACACAACAAATATAAAAAAGTCGGAGGGACCCCGAGTTCGGGGCCCCTCCGACTTTTTATTTAAATCTATTACTCCGTGGTATCCTGGTCGCCTATGACCTGTTTGAGGAGGTTCTCCAGGATCTGCTGCTTCACCTGATCTCCGGCGTCGTCCTCCTCTCCTCCTCCCTCTCCGGTGGGTATGTCGATCTGTATCCTTATCTTGGTCTCTCCGCCCTTTCCGTTGGTCGGGAGGCCGGTTCCGAGTCCTCCGAGGCCGCCTTTCTCACCGATTTTGAGGTTCGATATGACCGGAGAATCCCAGCCTCCTCCCACGTGAAGGCTTATCTCTCTGAAATCCTTGGCCGAGTATCCCCCGACTATTCCCGCCAGAAGGTCCGTAGCCAGTGATCTGGGATCCTTGATGTTCTCTATGGTGGCCTCCAGAAGGCTTCTCATCGCCCCTAGAAGGGCGTTGAGGGCCTTCAGGTTAACCTCTCCGGAACAGCTCAGGTCCAGCGGATCTCTTTTATCTCCCATGGAGTCGGACTCGCTTCTCCAGGCCGATCCGCTGACGTCGACGTATCGGTAAAAATCGTCGCCGGGCCAGGCGGAGGCTCTGCTCCCTGGAAGTATGTACAGTTCCTGACCGTCTATGTTGAAGCTAGCCGCCAGGTCCTTGATCCTGAGAGGGGCTCCTTTGGTGACCGGGTTCAGCACGGAGAAGTCGATAAGCTCCACCGACCTGCCCCTGAGAAAGCCGGTTACGTTGAAGAGAAAGGCTCTCCCCGCGACACCGGATAGGTCCAGTTTCAGGTCGGCGTCGCCGGAGATGATCCCGGGAAGATCGGCCCCGTCCTCCAGAAGGGGTTTCACGTCTATGTCCTTCACCTCGACCTTGCCCTTCCAGGAATTTCTAGTCAGGTCCACCGATAGATCCACGTCTCCCCTGCCCCCGTACATCTCGGCCTTTCCGCCGGATACTTTGAGGGAGGGACCATCCACCTTCAAAGGCAGAGAGACCGACCTGACCTTCACCCCGTGGGTAGACAGCTCTCGGGACGAGGCACTGCCCGAGGCCGAGACCTTTCCGTCTTTCCAGGAACCGGACATATCGAGGTCGACTCGGCCGTCCACGACTCCCTCAAGGTTCGGAACCAGCGAGGAGAGAAGGATGTCGCCTCCGGAGGCGTCGAACTCCAGTCCCCAGCCCGACTCTGAGGGCTTGACGTCGCAGGAGGCCTGCACCCGACGGTCTCCGAAGAGGCTGGAGGCCTGGAAGGAGAGGTCGTCGTCCCTGCCCAGGAATCCTCCGATGTCGACGCTGGCGAAGGCCATGTTACCCACCTGAAGCCTGGGGGCCTTCCCCTGTGCGTACAGCTTGGGCCTGTTAAGAGGGCCTAGAAGGTGAATCTTGCCGAAAAGGGTCCCTCCCATCTCGATGTCCTCCGGCATTATGCTCCTTATGTCCAGTCCCCTCACAGAGGCCTCCAGGTCGAGGGCGCCGGTATCCTTTCCAGAGGGCAGCCTAATCCATCCGCCGCCCTTGAGAGGAAAACCGCCCATCAGTCCATTGAGAGAGGCGTCTATCCGACCCTTGCCGCTCTTCAACGAAAGAGACAGCTTCTCCACGGGAAGGCTCTCCAGGTCCAGCCTGTCGGTCCGGGCGGAGAAATCCAACCTGGGAGACGAGTAGGAGCCGGACAGGGAGAATTCGCCGTCGACCTTGCCCGCAGCCTCCAGGCCTCCCATAGCTCCGAAGAGGGCCGAACCGTCCAGACCGGACAGGGATCCTTTGATCGCCATATCCCCTGCCGCCAGGGGGACAGCCCCGGACAGGGAAAGCCTTCCTCCGTAGAGCCCCGCCTCCACCTTATCGATCTTCAGCCTGTTTCCTTCGACGAAGATCTTGGCCTCGAATCCAACGAGGGGGAATACCTCTACGAAGGTTAGTTTGCCGGACCTGACGTCCATGCTGAAAAGCCCTCCGCTTCCACTGGATCGATAGGACCAGCTGCCATCCAGGACGCCTTCGGGCATATTCCCTCCTGCGGCGGGGAAAGCCTTTTCCAGCGACGCCCCGGAGATACCGGAAAGCTTTCCGTCGAGACGGACGGACGGTCCCTTTTCGAGGTTCACCGTACCTCCTCCCGTGACCTTGCCGGAACCTATCGCCGACGAGAGGGAGATGATCCTCAAAAGGCCCTTATCGTATCGAAAACTGCCCTCGGTCCGTCCCAGAGACCCACCGGAAACAGCGAGCTTATCGGAGAAAAGCCTTCCCTCCGCCGATGGGGCTCCCAGCGGACCGGACACCTTTATATTCGCCCCGATCTTTCCTTCCACGTCGGAAAGGCGGTTCCCCGTCAGGGACGACAACTCCGAGAGATCCACGTTATCGGCCAGGGCCGACAGATCCACCGATCCGCCGTCCAGGTCGACCGCCCCCTTCACCGATAGCTTTCCTCCGGCCAAAGGCGACCGAACCAGAACGTCGAGTCCTCCGTCTTCCTTTATAGTTACTTTTCCCGACATGTCGGTCAGGCCTCCGCCGCTTTTCAAGGCCCTGACCTTCCGAAAGCTCATCTCGCCCACAGGAGACGCGGCGGGGCCCTTCAGGGCGATGGATAGAAAGCCTACGTCCAGCGAAACCGCCTTATCCCGAAGCTCTCCGGAGAAGGAGGATAAATCGACGTCGGTCGCCACCAGATCGACCTGGATCGGACGATCCTCCGAGGCCAGCCCCACGGAGAGGTCCCCCGAGAGGGTTCCCTCTCCCAGCTCGATTCGACAGGAGGACAGAGACAGCTCCCCGTCGGAGAAGCCAACGTCTCCCCTAACGTCGGGCAGAGGCAGCTCTCCCAGACCGCCCTCGGAGAAGCGCAGATCGCCGGACAGAACGGGAGACGAGAACGTACCGAAAAGGCGGTACCGTAGATTCGCCCTGCCTTTGACGCCGATCCCTTCGAGAGATGGCAGCATCGCCCCTAGACGCTCCATCGAGAGGTCCTCCAGGCTGCCCGAACCGTCCAGCCCGGGAGATAAGCTGCCGGAAAAGGAAAGGGATCCCCCTACCCCGCGAATAGACGCGACCGGAATCTTTACTCCCTCGGATAGGTCGAACTCGAAATCTCCGTCCAGAGGCTCCTCACGCCATGATCCCCGGACGTGTCCGCTCCAGGACACCCCTTCGCCGACGGCTTTCAGCTCGGTCAAACTCCATCCCCCACCGTAGAGGGGACCGCAGTCCGACACCGTCACCAGACCTATCTCCAGAGGGACTTCCCCGCCGCCGCTCTCGGTTTCGGAAACGAGATCGGGAAGCAGCATCTCCTCGACCCTGACTCCCTCGACCTCAAGGGAGGCCAACCTGATCCTGCCTCTCAGCAGGGCCTTGAGATCAGGCTTCCCTGTGACGGATCGGATCGTCGCAACAGTGACCCTCGACCGGTCCATAAGCCGAAGAGAGGTGATACGGTAGCCGCTGAAGGGGTTCCCGTCGATAGAGCCTATCGACATGGAGGCCCCCCCCATAGAGGCGACCCCGTCTTGGAGTTCCCTATCTATAAGATCGACGATCTTGGCCCCACCCCATCTGAACGCCAATATCGTTAAAAGCATAATCCCTGCCAAAAGGGAGAAATATACCCTTTTTTTCATCTTTCTACCTCCAATTTTTGTGGATACAGTGGATAAGCCTGTGGATAACCGGTGAAAACCCCCGTGGATTAGCGTTGGAAAAGATGTTATCCACTATATATGGCGAAAAGGAGAGATCTGTATGGCCGAGCCGATCGAGATCTCCGCACCATGATAACCGGCCATAACCTTTCCAACCACCCTTATCTCCGCCCCTTCGGAAAGGTAACCGGGCAAGACGCCTCGAAAGACCTCTTTTCTAACGGTGACGGAGAATCCCCTCTCCGAGGGATATATCCTCCAAAGGGAAGGGCCGTCGGAAATTCGAGAAACCCTCAACCTGACTTCGACGAAGTGCCCCCTCAGGGAGGTCAGTTCCGATTTTATTTGTCCAGGCGAAAAAAGCCTGGAGCGGGCGACTCTCCAGAATCCGTTGCCTTCCGAGCAGGCCTCCTCCAAGGCCAGCTCCAGCCTGTCGGAATAGGTCAGCTCGTCTCCCATCAGAAGAGGTTGAGCCAGACCGAGACGACACAGCTCCTCGGACAGAAGCCGGTCCCGGTCCTCTTTGCCGTCGCGATACCACAGGTGGGCCAAGGTCCTTTCGTAACGGTCCACTCCGGCGGTCTCCAGAATGACCGACTTTCCTAAAACCATGGACTCCGCTGCCTTCATGGCCTCTAGACCGAACTCCTCGATCCCTCTCACGGGGTGATGAAGCTCGGGGGTATCCATCAAAAGACAGCGAACCCTCAGTTTTCGGCGACCGCACATAACGTCGAAGGTATCCCCGTCCAAAACCGATACGACCCTACCCCGAAGTATCGCACCTTCCGAGGAAAAGGCGGATAATATCAGAAACAGCGACAGGACGAGCGACGATCGGCCTCTCAAGGAAGATCACCTCCAGCGAATATAATACATTATGAGAAGTCCGAAGGAGACAAGATCAGGGAAAGTCAAGCTCGACGTACCCTTTCAACCTGGCTATCCTTGGGGTAATCTGTCCTTGAAGCCGTCTATCGAACGATAAGAGGGGAAAACTACCGGAAAGGGAGGACCCGATATGATCGATAAAGACAGGCTCCTTAAGAGCTTCATCGAGTTGGCCCGCATCACCGCTCCTTCGGGACGGGAGGAGGCCATGGCGAAGACGCTTATTCGGCGACTGGAAAACCTGGGACTGGAGGTATCGGTGGACGACGGCGCCGACAAGACCGGAGGCGAACAGGGGAATATAGTGGCACGACTGGCTCCCTCGGGGGGAAGAAAGGACTGGATAGCCCTGACGGCCCACATGGACACGGTACCGCTCTCCCACCCCACCAGACCCATAGTAAGAAACGGGATCGTCTACTCCGACGGCACGACCGTCCTTGGAGCGGACGACAGAGCGGGGATAGCTGCAATTCTAGAGGCAATAGAGGTATTAAAAAAAGACGGAGCCGACCATCCGGGAATAGAGGTTATCTTCACAGTGTCGGAGGAGGTTGGACTTTTAGGATCCAAGGCCTTGGACCTCTCGAAGCTCAAGTCCTCCATGGCCTTCGTCTTCGACAGCTCTACCGAGCCGGGATCGATAATAACCACCGCCCCCTTCGCCACCTCGATAACCTGGACGGTAATAGGACTGGCGGCCCACGCCGGTGTGGCTCCGGAAAAGGGCATCAACGCCATACAGGCGGCATCCAGAGGGATAGCCTCACTAAGAATCGGTCGTATAGACGAGGAGACCACCTCCAACGTAGGGATGATCAAGGGAGGCCACGCCATCAACGTGGTCTGCGACAGAGTGGAGATCAAAGCGGAGGCCAGATCCCTCAAGGAGGATAAGCTGAAGAGGCAGATTCTGGAGATGAGGACGACCATGAAACGGGCGATCGCGGAATACGGGGCCACCTTGGAGGAAAAGGTTGAGGAGAAATACCCGGGCTACTCCCTTCCGGCCGATGCCCCCGTGGTGGTAAAGGCGGTAGAGGCGGTCAAAGCAGCCCGACTGATACCAAAGATAACCTCTACGGGAGGGGGCAGCGACGCCAACGTGCTCAACTATGGAGGGCTTCCATCGGTAAACCTAGGCCTGGGATATCAGAGAGCCCACACCAACGAGGAATCGCTGGAGATATCGAAACTGGAGGCCATGTCGAAGGTGGCCTTGGAGATAGTCCGAGCCTAACCTCTGAAGAAAACCTTTAGCGCCATAAAAACCTTGCCCTTCAAGACTCGGAGCTCTATACTGGTCTGAAGCGATGACGATGTTACATGGAAGGAGGGGTCGCTTTGTCGGCTTTCAATTTCGTAGTAGCCTATCTCATACTGTCGGCCTGCGTACTCTGGAGGAAAGAGATACTTCAGAAATACAGGACGATTCGACAGAACGCACATCAGAACTAGAGATATACCGTACTTCACGAGGGGGCCTCTGAAACGGAGCCCCCTCCCCTGTTTTATACCTAGGAGGGTTCGCCGATATGAACCACGTTTTTATGGTATGGGGGGCCGTGGCCTTGGGAGGCTTGATAGGCCACCTATGCCGGATGCCGTCGGGAATAATGGTCGGAGGGATGATCGCCGGGCTGGCGGTCAAGATAGCCTTCGCTCCCGACATGGAAAGCTCCAGATGGCTCAGCGCGATATCCCAACTTCTAGTGGCCGGGGCCATAGTCTTCAACTCCGACGTAAGCTCGGTCAAGAGCCTTCCGGGCATGATACCGGTGGCTATGGGCTACTCGGTGGTGATGTTGGGGTTCGGCGTATTGGTGGCACTTGCTCTATCTCGATTCTTCGGCATGGACATACTGACCTCCCTTTTCGCATCATCCCCGGGAGGCCTCTCCGGACTGGGACTGGCGGCGACCGAGAGCGACGCCAACGCTCCGCTTGCCTTGCTCTTCCACGTCAGTAGGATAACCCTGGTACTCATGGTGGTGCCTCTGCTGGCCCGCTATCTCAGCAAGTAACAGACGAAAGCAATCCAAGACCTCGTTTGACAGAACGAGGTCTTTTTTGTAACATCCGATAAGTTAGCATAGCAAAACACAAGTTCTATTCTAACATATTTCAGTTTTATTTCAATCAGACCACAGAACTATTGTTTTTATGATCCATCCGATCTAAAGTGGAAGGGTCGAAAGACACGGGAACGGGAACAGGAGAGCCAAGAATTGAAAGGGGATAGACATATGACCGTAAGACAGCGTTTCTGCGCCATGGCTGTATGTGTATTGCTGGCGATAGCTACTGTGACGGGGCTGGCGTGCTTCTACGCCAGAGAGGATCTGGAGAGACAGATAGATCTGTCGGGAATCAACGGCCTGGAGGATTCAAAGGTCATAACGGAACGCATGATATCCGAACTCAGGACTCAGGCCTCCAGCATCAGCGGCCAGCTGGGATATCTGATACAGGAGGGGACCATCCCGGACAGACCCGCGATGGAGTCTTTCCTGGCAAAGGCCGGAAAGGGCGACGACCGGTCCGGCATAGTGCAGGCTTACGTAGGAAAGGCGACGGACGGTTCCTTCATCAGCGACGACCCCGATCAGAAATTGCCTTCCGGCTTCGACGCCAGAAGAAGACCCTGGTACGTCAAGGCTGTCGAGTCCGATGAAGTATCCGTCACGGACCCCTACAAGGACGTTTCCACCGGCAGACCGGTCATAACCGTGGCGGCCCCCATAAGGGAAAGTTCCGGAAAGCTGTGGGGAGTTTTCGGGGTGGACATCCTTCTGGACGATCTTCAAAAATTCGTGACGGACAGAAAGATACAGGGCGAGGGCAACCTCTTCATGCTCACGAGAACCGGATCGGTCATAGCCGGAACGACCGGGGATATTCTCGGCATCCCCCTTCACGAAGATCCCTCCGTCCCCGAATCTCTCAGAAAGATAACGGAAGCCGCTATAGCCGGAGAGACGGGAACCTCGAAATGTACGGTGGGATCGGTTCAGAGGGCCTATTACGGCAGAAATGGTGACGGATTTCCTATGATATTCCTTTATCCCGAGTCGGCCATATACGATACGGTCAAGGCCATGGCCCTGAAGCTGGTCTTAGTGGGGCTGGCCGGAGCTCTGATAGCGGGTACGATTATGGCGATAGCCTACGTAAATCTGGTAAGGCCCCTGCGTAGATCTGCGTCCTTGGCCCGAAGGATCGCCGAGGGAGATCTTACGATATCCAGAGACGACTTCGCCTACGACGCGAAAGACGCAATAGGAGCCCTCTCCGACTCTCTGACCGACATGACGGAGGATCTTCGCGAAGCAATGAGAACAATAAAGAAGGAAAGTTCCTCCTCTCTGATCCGGTCCAGGTCTCTCTCGGAAGCGGCGGCCAAGGCGTCTAAGGCGTCCTCGACAATAAAGACGTCGGTGGACGACGTAGAGACAAAAGCGGAGGATAATTCCGCGTCGGTACAGGAAGCGGCAGCGGCTCTGGAGGAAATCGCCTACGGAGCCCAGAACGGTGCGGACAGAGCCTCAAAGGGAGCGGAAAGCGCCTCTCTGGTCTCGGTAAAAGCGAACGAAACCGCCGACGGGATCAGGAGGCTGATGACCAGGATAGAGGAAGAGGAAAGACTCACGATTGAGTCCAGGGAATCCATGTTAAAACTGGCGGAGACGGTAAACAGCATAACCGGATTCGTAAACACCATAGAGGGAATAGCGGACCAGACCAACCTTTTGGCCCTCAACGCAGCGATCGAAGCCGCCAGAGCCGGCGATTCCGGGAGAGGCTTCGCAGTGGTAGCCGAGGAAGTAAGAAAACTGGCGGAGGAATCGGGACAGGCTTCCAAACGGATCTCCATCCTGATGGAAGACCTTCAGGTCGGAGCTACCTCTTGCGGGAACAAGGCTCGCAGAACCTCCGAGTTTATGGAGGGAGTCCTTGAGGAGACTTCCCGCATGGTAGAGACCCTTACGGACGTCACCGAATCGATAAACTCCATGGCGGAGGAAAGCCGCGCTATAGCGTCTCTATCACAGGAACAAGCCGCTTCGGGGGAGGAGATATCCGCCTCGGTAGACAGCATAGCCCAGGCGAATCTGGCGACAACGGAGCTCATAAAGGAGATAAGGGATCAAAGCGCGAACACTGAGAGTACGGCATCTCTGGTGGTCCAGGCTGCCTTAGAGGTAGCTGAAAGCTCCTCCAGCCTGGAGAAACTGATATCCAGGTTCAGAATCGAAGATGAGAGCGATCTGATCCCCTTGGAAAAACCCAAGGGGGGAAGGGGCAAAAATCTGCTGATCAGCGCGGCCACGCTGGGGTAAGACGCAAATCCCAGTCAATCGATGCGAAATACCCATACATAATAATCCGAATACCTCTCTAGCCTCCCCCCTCTTTTGGCAATATAATTTTAAAAAGGGTGGATTATGCAAAAACAAGGAGGGGGATCAACATGAACACACTTAAGGGGAGACTAATAGCGGTGTTCGTCCTTACGGGGCTCATAGGCCTTGGAACCCTGGGGATATTGGCCATTCAGAGGTCCGGAACGGCTCTGACCGCCGCAGCGGAAAAAGAGGGAATAGCCCTGACCAGCTCGGTAGGGGAGATGATCGACAGCTACATCAAATCTGAGGTAGCTGCAGTGGATCTGCTGGCATCCAGCGTCAGCATGAGATCCATGAACTGGGAGACCCAGAAAACGTTCATAGAACAAGTCGATATAAACGTAACGGGGATACAGGAAATCTGGGTGGTGGACGAAAAAGGACAGGCCCGTTATCTGGACGGGACCACCCTGGATCTCGAAAACAGAGACTACGTCAAGGAGGCCCTTTCGACCGGCAAGACCGCTTTGAGCGATCCCGTAAAGTCGAAGAAAACCGGAGAGATGGTCATAGTGGTGGCCAGTCCCATATTCGAGGAGGGCAAATCCAGGCCGTCGGCGCTTCTCTGCGGAAGTATACCTCTGAAATCGCTCCAGAAAACGGTCGATAAGTACAGCTGGGGACAAACCGGTTACATCTTCGCCATAGACAGAAAGGGTATCGTGGTTCTCCACCCTAACGAAGAGCACCAGGGAACTTTGAACGCATCGGTCGAGAGCAAAGCCATTCCGGCAGAGCTTGTCGAAATAGTGAAAAAAGGTATGAGAGGAGAAAGTGGCGTAGAAGGCTATCCCTTCGAGGGCAAGGAAAAGCTGGCGGCCTACGCACCTTCTGAGTTCACCGGCTGGCTGATCTTCTCGTCGGCCTATCTGGACGAGTTCACGGCCCCGGTGATTCGAATGAGAAACACCATAGCCCTGATCACATTAGGACTGATCCTGGCGATAGTGGTCGTATCGTTCTTCATAGCAAGATCCATAGCCACCCCTGTGGAAAAGGCCGTACAGGCCATGGGCAAGATAGCAAAGGGCGATCTCGACATCACTATCGAAGATCGCTCCAGCATAAAGGAACTCAAACAGCTCAGACAGGCTGTGGACGCAATGACGTCCGAGGTATCGTCGGCGCTATCGGTGGTGAACGAGAGCGCAAGAACCGTTCTCGACAGGGCCCAGGACGTCAACGCCGCCGTCGAGGAGGCCAACGCCACCTCCGATCAGATCCTGGAGCAGACCGTCAGAGGCAACGAGATGGCCCAGAACACCGCCTCCGCGGTGGAACAGACCAACGCCAGCATATCGGAGGTAGCGGAGGGAGCCCAGTCGGGAGCCCAGAACGCGGTGGAAGCCGGCGAGGCTGCGGAGAACACCTCCCACGAGGCGGAGAAGGGCACTAAGGCTCTCAACGCAATGGTATCCGTCATAGACGACGTCTCCTCCGCCGGGACCAAGGTCGGGGACGCCATAAAGAGCCTGGACGATTCGGTGGACTCCATCGGCCAGTTCGTGACGACGATCACCACCATAGCTGACCAGACGAACCTTTTGGCCCTCAACGCCGCGATAGAGGCGGCCAGGGCTGGAGAGCACGGCAGAGGATTCGCCGTGGTCGCCGAAGAGGTTAGAAAGCTGGCGGAGGAGAGCAACAAGGCGGCCCAGAACGTGGGCACCCTCATCCAGGAGATAATAAGCAGAACCAAGACGGCCGCTTCGGACCAGGAGAGATCGGCCACCCTGATAGGAGAATTGGTCAAGCGGACCGACGAGACCAAGGAAGTCTTCACCCAGGTGGTCGTGAGGATGAACGGCATAACCGAGAACGTCCAGTCCATAGCGGCGGCGGCGGAGGAACAGTCGGCCAGCACTCAGGAGATGGCCTCCGGAGTGGAGCACATATCGACCAACACGAAGAACATAGCGGAAGCCTTGAAATCCATCACCCATGGCATGGAGGAAGAGAGCCAGGCTCTGGAGATGATGGCTCGTTCGGCGGAGGAACTGGTCTCCCTGAGCGACGACATGGAGAAGGCGGTGGCTCACTTCCGCCTGAGATCCCAGAAAGCTCTGGACGTAAAGTAGTTAAAGCAGCTGAAAAGGCGAAGAGGCCGGATTCCCAGAGGAATCCGGCCTCTTTATCAACCGCCTCACGAAGCTACCACCAAGGTCTAAGTTTGCCGGTTATGCTGTCGACCACGTCTCTGGAACCGTGGATCAATATTCCCATGTAGTCGACGTCCTGTTCGTTCATTTCCTCCAAAGCCGCAGCCAGCTCGTCGTCTCCGGCTGTATCCAGCAATATGGAGGGACAGTCTATGACGAGAAGCTCCGGAGTCTCCCGGGCCTTGTTCAAAGCCTCCCTGAGCTGGGCAACCTTGGCCTTGAACACCATCAGAGGATAGCGGGGCAAACCGCGATGCCTCACTCCCGATTTATCGGAAAGCCATTCCCTTCCCATGTGCTCCTCTCCGTGGAACCCCATGGAAGTGCCCAGATGAGCGGCAACCGTGAGGGCCACCCCCACCTTCAGCTTGGCGTTCAAGATCAAAACGGACTTTTTCTCTCGGTAATCGTAATCCATGATCTGACGAATCTCCCCCTTCAAAGGCCGCGGCGGCACGAGGACCGCCGTTCCTATCCCCGTCCTTTCGGGGTACCTTATCAGTGTACCAGCTTTTGCCGTTTCTCACAGGAGATATAGGCCTGAAGCCGGGCCAGTTCGTCGAAGTCGGGCTCGGGGTCTTCGTAAAATCGATCTCCCGAAGATGACGTTATCGTCACCCCCGAACCTTTCTCCACGACTCCCACGGGATAAAGAGGTGCGATGGATTCGAGCTCCGCACCGGCCCGTTCCACCGCTTCGCCTGGCAGGGTAACCACCAATGCCCCGGAGGATATCATCCTCATGGGATCGAAGTCGAAGGCCCTGGAGAAACGGTCGACCGTCTCCGATATCGGCAAAGCGTCGCCGTCGATCCTAAAGGACATACCGGCTCCCTGGGCCATCTCGCACATAGCCTCGAGGACGCCCCCTCTGGTGGGATCGTGCATGGCCGTGGCCCCCAAAGAGGCCAGCTTGAGAGCCTCTTCCACGACGGAAAGCCTATCGGCCAGAGATCGGGCCTCGGCAATATCCCCCTCGGAAAGCCCTTTCGAGCGGCACTCCTCTGGATAATCCCAGGCCAGTATGGCTGTGCCCTCAAGCCCTACCCCGCGGGTGACGCATACGACGTCTCCCTCGGAGGCGCCTCCGGTGGAAACCATCCGTCCCGGCTCGGCGGAACCGAAGGCGGTAACGGCCGCAAGAGGACGGGAGAGGGCCGAGGTGTAACCGCTATGGCCTCCAACTATGGTGACGGAGATCTCCTGGGCCGCCTTCACCGCGTCCTCCATTATGTCTTTAAGTATATCCTCGTCGCCCTCGTCCGGCACCAAAACCAACAGTTGAGCCCATCTGGGACGGATGCCTCCGGCGGCGATGTCGTTGCAGGCGACGTGAACCGCCAGACGGCCGAGCCCCTCGGAGGCTCCGACTATGGGATCCACGTGGGAGGCCACAAGACCGCTTCCGGTATCGACCAAGGCAATGTCCTCGCCGAAAAGGCTCCCCAACAGAACGGAGGGATCTCCAGCCTGTCGAGAGAGAGGTCCGTAGACCGATCTTTCCATGGTCGAACGGGAGAACTTGGACATCAGTATCTCTCCCTGTCCTTGGCGTTGCGAAGATTTCTGGCGTAGAAGACGTCGCCTCTCCAGTCGGTTTTGACAACGTCTCCGTCCTCCACCATCCGCTCCACCAGGGCGGGATCGTCGCCCTCCTTCTCGAGGAAGCGGGCCACGGCCGCCTCTTTCATCGGGTGAACCGACAGTATGGACAGCAGGGCGTCCCGGACGTCTCCAGTTCTGGTGAAATCGTCGCCCTCGTAGGCGTTGAGTATCATGGGATTCAGGCCGTGGGACTGAAAGGTGGCGGTAGCTACGGCCAGCCTTTCCTCGTCGACGCAGGCTACGTCGGGACATGCGGGAGGACGGGTCGGAGACGAAAGCCGGCACACCGCAGGGGAGACCGGCTCCAGAAAGGACGCCAGGGCCTCGAGCTGTTCGTCGCCATCGTTCCCTCCGGCTATAAGCATGGTCTCGGTCTCCAGATGGCCTTCGTAGGAGGAGGCGAAATCCCCGACTCCCTTCAGGATGGAGTCGAAGGAGAGCTTTTTATGGGGCCTGTCGACGAATCTCCAGACGTCTTCGGTAGCTCCGTCCACCTTGAGAGAGACCCAGTCGAACTGCATCAGATCCTCTTGGACCTCAGGATCGCCTATCAGAGACGCGTTGGATATCACCGCTATGGGAACCCCGAAGGCTTTGACCTTTTCGGCCAGCGTTCCTATTCCCAGATCCAGGGTAGGTTCGCCGTCGGGGACGAAGGCCAGGTAGTCTACCGGATCTCCGGATTTTCTAAGATCCTCCAGCTTGGCCTCCACCTCCGCCGCTATGGCCGAGGGATCGAAAAAGTTCCGACGCTCGACGGACATATTCAAGGTACTTCCCAACTGACAGTAGCGGCAGGCATAGCTGCATACCTTCGGGGGGATGTGGTTGACCCCCAGGCTACGCCCCAACCTTCTAGACGGCACGGGACCGAATACGTGCATGAGATGACCTCCTTATATACGTATACATTGAGAATACATCTCACAAAGGGTCGAGGGATATAGCCAAAAGACGTGAAAAACCCTCTAATCTGGATCGCCTAAAAAAACTCGGGCTCAAGATCGACCAGAATAAACACATCCGCTACCAGCAAAAAGTAAGCCAACATTTGCGTTTTTCATGTCAGTGAATCTTTTTCCCATTGATTTCGAAAATATCCTCGCCGATAACCTCCAATAGAGTCCCAGGTTCGAATTCAGATGAACCACCAGGCTTGACTTGGACATAGAAAGAGAAATAGTCTTCCCAAAGAAGGGTCTCAAATCGACAGATCAGGTGACGCCCATCCTTGAAAGTTATCTTCATATTTTTAGATTCATCATGCCTTCGGATTGCTTCAAGTAACTCCACAACGTCACCGCCTTTCTGGGAAACTACCGAGATCCTCTAGATAATAGCCGAATCGGTTCATCCCCACGTTTGTGGGGAACCCATTCTCCCAGGGTCGATATACTCGTGTTCGTGCGGTTCATCCCCACGTGTGTGGGGAACCCAGATAGGCCGCCTGATCCGGCCCAAGGAAGATCGGTTCATCCCCACGTGTGTGGGGAACCCGGGCGCACGAACGGCGCAATCCTCCTTTTTCCCGGTTCATCCCCACGTGTGTGGGGAACCCTAATAACCGGAGGTCGGGAAACGATACAGGCTCGGTTCATCCCCACGTGTGTGGGGAACCCAGGTATTCCACGTACTCCTCTATGCCGTCAAACGGTTCATCCCCACGTGTGTGGGGAACCCAGCCAGTTGGACGCCCGCCGGACGAACCCCTCCGGTTCATCCCCACGTGTGTGGGGAACCCTCTTTTTCTTCTGCGAAAAACCCCTTATAAGGTATTTTTCGACGCATCTTGAGGGGTATAGCGGCTCAACAAAAGACCACAGCAATCCACCGGCTCCCGCCTGTTTTCGCCCAATGATCAAAACTCAAAACCACTCTCGGTTGGGGCACTCCAAACCATGACAGCGTTTCCATCTCCTATTCCAAGAGATATATTTTCCCATATAAACTCTCTTATTCGTCTGGAATAATCCCCCACGTACACGCCAGTCCGGATTTCCAAAAGCCATACCGCCAGCCGGCCTCTCAATCTATCAGGAACGTTTTCAACCACGATGACCAACGTCGCCAAGGCCCTTCTCCTCCTCGAATGCCGGTCCCATGGCCTCCTCGGGAGGAGGCGGAACGGGAAGCCCTCCGGCGGATAGCATATCCTCTATAGACGGTATCAATCTCTTAAGGATCTTCGTCTGACGGAATATGTCGCGACAGGCTCTGCGAACCTCCCCTTCCGGATCCTCCGGGTTCTGACCGGCTATCCGAAAGGCCACAGGAACGACCGTCTCGAACTTAAAGACATCGGCAACGTCAAAGACGAAAGACCTCGGCTTTCCTGTGTGTATAAAACCTATCGCCGGGGAATAACCGGCCGCCAAGATGGCCGCCTCACATACGCCGTAAAGACATGCTGTTGCCGAACTGAGACATCGATTCGACGAATCAGCCGCCGAGGCATTTCGATGATCGTATCGACGGCCGTCCCATTTAACGCCGTATCGTTTAGCCAGCTGTTTATATAGGGTTTTTACCCGACCGCCCTCCACACCTCTAAGCTGATCTACGGAATGATTCGGATTACACGGTGCATTGAAACGAAGCTCGTACATTTTACGCACGACCCTAAGCCTGGCCTCGTCGTTCAGCGCCAGGGAGGCCTGATAAAGCAACCTGTCCGCTCTAGCACCACCAGGCTGTCCGGCTCCGTAAAGCCTGACACCAGCTTCTCCGATCCAGATCAGCAAAGTGCCGACCCTGGCCGCCAAGGCCACAGCGGCATGGGAGATACGTGCTCCAGGTTCCAGCATTATGCAACATATTCCACCCACAGGGATATGGGTCCGAACGCCCGTACCGTCCACGACGACGAAGGTTCCGTCCCTTACGTCCACCATACCCCTTTCCACGAAAGCCAAACTGGATCGATCCTTTATGGGTATAGGTGAAAGCTTTGGAAGTGGTCGATAAAAACTCATAGCCGCTTCAAAAGGAGCATTCCACAGCCGAAGGCCTTGGCCGGCCCAAGTCCCTTTTTCATCAACGAAAGCAGTGCCTCTCCGTTTTTAGGACGTAAAATCCCCCTATAATCAACCGTAACGATTTTGCCAGCCATATCCCTTTTCTTAAAGTAGATCTCGCTTCTGCTCTGCACGGTGACATCCTCGATCTCGCAGATTCCCTCCATCTTTCGATTAAGCCATTCTACAAGAGCCTGCTCCCCCACCAGAGGGACTCTGCATCGGGCCTCGGCAAGCCTCTTTACCGGATTCGCTCTCACAGTAAAAATGTAAGGACCTTCGTCGATGCGAGGATCGAAGACGGAAGACCTATGAAACGTGGCTCCCTGGAACTTTCTAGGCTCGTTTTGGGATAACATCAAAACCGATATAGATCTGAACTGCTTCTCCCAACGAAACAAAAACGACCGTTTGCCATCCGGCATATCGGGAAAAGCCTCCCATAGTTTTCGATGGATCTCATACGGGTTATGGCTTCTGGACCAGGGCAACCTCCATTCACTCAGATACATTGCCTCCACCTCCTTCCGACACGGTGGAAACGTAGATCGTCCTAGTATCGAACTGCCTTGTTCGTTTAAACCGCGGAACATCCCGGATCCTCATGCTAACGCCTTTCTCTCCCGGGTCGTCCTCGACGTATAAAATCCCCCATCCTGGAGCGGTTCGGCTCAACGCATCATAAGCCGATTCGGCCTCGACCATCCCGTCGAAAAGAGGCCTGCCGAGAGGGCAGCTTTTTCTGCCTAGATAGGGGGTGAATTTAGGGGATCTCAACGCTTCTTCTATACGATCCAGACCGAACGCCGCTTCTTCCGTTTCCCACAGGACCACCGAAAAACAGGCATCCTCCAGATATTCCCTACGGGTGACCTCGGTAGGCTTGATATCTCCTCCCACGGTCCTGACATCCTGAACTGTGTGAAAATCCTCCAATTTTCCCGGATCACATCCAATCGACTTCATCAGAGACAGGTTCTCATCGGAGATGTCCCAAAAGACATCTCTGCACCCGTCAAGTCTGGCTCCGTAGCGATAGGAACTGTCCAATTCAGCTAAAGCCTCGTGATCTCGGCGGGTCAATCCCAGACAGGCACCGATCAGACCGGTAATTCCCGACCTAGTAGGAAAGACCTCTGTGGGACGATAGGTCTCGAAGGTATGGCGTCCCCAGGCTTGAAGGATGCCCTGAAGTCTAATTATCAGGTAGCGACACATGGCATCGGATTATTCTTTTATCCACTCGAGCAACTCTTTCAGAGAGCCGACCCGTTCAGTTAAAGATGTGTCCCTGATCGAGAATACCGCCGACTCCTCGTCCAGACCGTAGCCGCTGTGGACTAGGTCTCTGTACCCCGATAGAGCCTTTATGGATGGGTCCATCAAACCGCTTCGCCTGTCGCCGGAAACTGGCCTTTCGAAGGCATTATGAAGGGATACGGGTATATCGGACTTTACGGCCAACACCAGATCGGCCAAAGAGTAGGAGGCAAAGCTTTTCTGTTTCCCCGTTGGCACAACGGTAGAGAGAAGTTCCGTAAACCCGGCAGCCGTATCAATCGCCCTTTCTTTATCTCCGCCTAGGTTCTTCTCAAGAAGATCCATATTTATCGAGGCATAGCGATAGAAAACCCCCGATCCGAATTCCTGGGTGTTGAGATGCCCTGCTCCCGTCTCCTCCGTCTCGCAGGTCAGATCGTCCATGGCGGTAAACCAGTCGATCTCTGCCTCCATGGCATGGGTGGTTATGGAATGGGACAGAGACATGGCTCCCTCTACGGAGTCAAGTATTCCAGAGGCACACATCCTGCCGGAAAGGGCTATGTCGGCACAGGATACGCCTGCCTTTTTAAACTCGTCGGCCGCCTTCTCCATTGCCTTATCGATGTCTTTGTCCCCGGTTTTATTTTTTGGGGAAGCTTTATCCGCCATCTTGAGGATTTTATCCTCAGGGGTATTCTTTTCAACTATGGCGGAGTGGACGGCCTCCACGATCGACTCGAACTCGTCGATCATCCACGGAGTCACGACGCTGTTTTGCATCCCGGAAGAATTGATTACCAATTTAAGCTCGCCATCGGAGAATCTGTCGAATCTGGGGATCGATCTTAGATATCCCATCAAGGCCTCGTTATTCCTGGTCCTCACCGAAGGATCCCCGAAAAGCTCCCTGTACTTGTCGCTTCTCCGTATCACCCTCTTCAGACACTGGCTGGAGACCCTCACCCGCCTCACCCCTCCGAAACGAGCCGATTTCTGCATGTTCATATCGTCTCTGTTGAGACAGGACGGACTGTGGGAAATTAAAACGTGAAGGTTCAAGAACCTGCGATCCATGATTTATGCCTCCTCCGAATAGGACGATTTTTTAGCCATAAAATAGCTTTCCACGATACGCCGTTTCTGTACCTCTCCCCAAAACCAGAGGGTTTTTCCAAAATCGTTCCAGTCCAGACCGATCTTCAAATATCTCAACAGCCTCCGCATATGAAGGATGTCCTGAGGATAGTCGGAACGAACCGTCTGAAAGACACGCTGTTCCGAGATTTTCCTCTCCGCATAGGCCATTTGCCTCCCTAGCTGAGAGGCCCCATCCTCTTGTTTCGCCCATGGCAACAGAAACACTACACGCTGCCACTGAGAAGAGGGAGGTTCTCCCTCCGGCAAAAGTCGATAGAGGGCACCTCTTAAAACCAGATCACTTGGGAGCTCGGCACGGCTTATCTCCGCCCTTCCACCGCTGGACATTCCGTCGAACGTTTCCTTTATCCTTACAAAATCGAATTCAGGGGACAAAACAAGACCTCCTTTTACGTCATTCGATGGATTTATGGAGCCTATCCATAGCTGCTTCCAGGTTCTTTTTAGCAGTGACATAGGCCAACAACCCGTGAGGCTGATCCATATAGGGCCTGGCGACCTCCTCAAGAATTTTGGAACACAGGACCTTCAGCCGATCGGCAAGTTCCAGGCGGAACGCCTTCTCCCTGTTCCATTCGGTGTACTGAAGCGCCTCGTGCATCAGCGATTCGGTTTTCTGGAAAAACATCTTCCTTGCCCGTTCCTTGAGACCACCACCATCGCCAGACACCCTCTTGCCCAACCCGAAACTCTTGCCACTCAGCTCTTTTTCATATCCGACGGCCAGTTCTACTCGACCGTCGATATCTTCGATATGCTCCGGCCAACCGGATCCCAGAGATATCACCTGATGGTGCCTCTCCAGGATGGAAGCCTGTCTGTTGGTATAGCCTCCGACGCTCAGGTTCAGCCGCTCGTGAGAAACGAAGTTTTTATAATGCTCCAAAACCAGCTCGGGCTGGTGTCCGTCCTGCCATCTCAAAAACTCGGAAAAGCGAGTCCAGAGAGGGGCCACTCCCCTAAACGTGACCCCGTTCCATTTCCCCTTGTCCATAAGTCTGGCCCCGTGAGGATGAGGCCACATAACGCCGTCAAGATCGTATTTGAACTTCCTCTTCCAAAATGACAAAGTTGATCTGGACATCCTAAGACCACAGCAGTCACACGTCCCTTCTCCATCCGACCACTCAAGAAAAAGGCTAGCGGGCTGCCAGAACAGCCCCCTCAAGAGACCAATTTCCTCAGTCCGAACCACGTCTCCCTCGCCCATCTGTAAAATCCAGTTAGGCACGTCGTTTTTCTCATCCACCGACGGAAGTCTTCCCTCCACAAAGTCGCAGGGGAGAGCGTTTTTCCAGACCATGAGTCTGAGGTTTTCATCATATATGAGGGCCGTAACAGGTCCCGCCTTTCGCAGAGGATCCTTGAAACCTCCCCCAAAGGAGGGGGCCTCGGTAGCCTGGTTGAAAAGAGCCATAGCGGCACACGAGGGACACATACACCGGATATCCCCGGCCCCGTTGAAAAGACAGCCGGACCCCTTTCCCTCTGGAAGTCCCGGAAGAAGCTTGGCTATTCCGGTCTTTTCCTTAGCCAGATCCTTCCCTTTAGAGGTCATATACTCTAAAACCCTGGGATCCTGCATAAACGGAGTTTTCTCATGCTCCAGGTCGAACCAGTCCATCTTTATCGCCGCGGCCTCTCGATACTCCACTGGATCAAGGGGCGTCTCCAGTCTTCCCCGAAGCTCCTCGTCGTTTTCGGGCGCTAAGACGGCCTGGGTCAGACACACTAGCAACTGCAAAGCTGCCAGTTCCATATCGTCCCTTGGATGGCATATGGAATAGCATCTATCGGAACATAGAAGCTCCTCCACGGATATTTGAGTCATGGACGCCCCGTCGGAAACGGGAATCCACCTATCCGACAGCAAGTTCATCGTTCTTTCATCACCCTTTCCAGCCCAAACTGCGACGAGTACCGCAGAATCATGGGAGAGGTCGTCTCCCAACCGTCTTCTACCCTGTCCACCGGTAAAAAGAATATCCCGTCCCGTTGCTCCAGTTTCCCCAGGTACTTGCCCCAGCCTGCCGGGACCGATACGGCCTGCATATCCACCACTTCCAGAGTCCCCGGCATATCGGACACGGACGCGAGAGGTGTCCCGTCTGGATCCATCAGACATTTCGTCGCACAGTCATAGGGCAGGACCGTCAGGCTCATCTCGCCATCTCTGGTCAATTTTGCCGCCTCAGCCCCGGTGTCGGACAGGTTCAGAGAGGACTTGACCAGGGATATGGCGGCGAACTCCTTGCCCATCTGTCCGTTTCGCCATTCCTGGTTGGCTTTAGTTACATGATCCGGCTCACCGAACATGGGCTCGTCACCGTAAATCGTCTCTATCCAATCCCTGTATGCGTCGGGAAACGTTATGGATTTCCTCTCCTCCAACATAATTCTGGTCCTCCAAAGAAGAGCCTCGTTCTCGTAGACGATACCGTGAAGGCCAAAATCGTCCCCCGTAGGAGTCAAAACAATCGCCTTGGGAGGAACGCCGTCTCCGTGAAGAGAATCGTGGCGATGGAGCCTGCCTAAACGCTGAAATAGGAGATCCGCCGGGCAGAGCTGGGAGACCATAAGGTCAAAGTCCAGGTCCAGACTCTGTTCCACCACCTGGGTGGCAACCAGGATTCCGCCAATTCCGGGGGTACGTCCTGGACCGTAGCGATGGATAACGTGGCTCTCTATAACCGCACGATCCCGGAAGGTATATCGAGCGTGAAACAGGTCGACAGGAACGGACGACATCGATTTAAGCTTACGAGCTACTCTTTGGGCATGATCCACGAGATTGCATATGAATGCGACGGTTTTACCGTTCTCGGTCTCTTTGACAAGTCGCTCGAGAAGTTCATCGCTGGGAATGGCGCAATCGGAACGAATCGTCTCTATAGACACGATTCGTTTGGGAGGAGAGTCGAAGGGAATACGGCAGTCTATACTACCCGGTCTGGCAAGAGTAACGAGAGGATAGGAATTAGAAGAAGGTAAAGAGGCATCTTGACCGCTCCATAGAGAGGTCAATCGGAGTAGACGACTATGCTGGAGCGTGGCGGAAAGCAGGATGGCACACCCCCCAGAGTCCCTCTGAAACTGGAGGACCTGCTCGAGAAGACCGTTCATGTAGCTGTCGTAAGCGTGGATCTCGTCCACTATCAGGACGCTCCGGGATATTCCGAAAGACCTCACGAAGCCGTGTCGAACGGGAAGCACGCTCAGAAGCACCTGATCCACCGTGCAGACACCTATCTGCCCCAAGAAGGCCCGCTTCTTTCCCGACGCCAACCAACGGGAACACTGGACAAGACCGTCCTCTCCAGATGAAAGGCTGGCCCCTTTTTTCATAATCGATCGAAATCCACTGTTGAATCGGGACTTGCCATGAGCCAAGACGACGTTTGCCGAACCAGGGAAAAGCACGGGAGCTATCCTGGTCAAGCGATCGAACATGGCGTTCGCCGTGGCCTGGGTGGGAAGGGCGAATATGACGGAATCGGCCCGACCATCAGCCAACCAGCGGGAAGCAAGGGCCAGGGCGGCCTCGGTCTTTCCCGATCCGGTAGGAGCCTCCATGACGGCCAGAGATGGGGAACCATCATCGAGATCCTCCAGAGATAGGGTCTGGATGCCCCTAGGAGTCCATCCCGTAAACAGACCGTCCATACCGCATCTGCCCGACCTATCTCCTATCAGGCCACACTCTCTCAAGGCGGTCTCGGCCAGTGGAAATCGTTCGTCCATGTAATCCTCTGGAGAGATGGATTCAGAACGATAGGGGAACCACTCCTCGTTGGACGCCAGCCAATCGCAGATGGAACAAAACCCCAACAGACCATAGGGAGGCTCTCCGATATTTTCTTCGGGAAAATCCTTTAAAAACAGATCCCGACCGAGAGAGGTCATCTGGGAACGGACCCTTTCATCCCGTTCCTTCCAAAGATCCGGGCCGTACCTTTCCGTCTTGATAGAGAGATCCACCGGGGACATCGAACCGTGGTGTGCGGCCACGGACCTCATCCAATCGGTCACAGAGTCGGAATAGACCGCCTTTCTGTCCTTCTCGAACAGGATCAGACCGGCTGGACCGTGCATGTAACCGCGATGCAGCACCTTGTCGACTTCACGGAGATCCCCTGACGACCATAGACGTTCCATAACGGAACGTCCTTTCAGCTGAAACCGAAGGTCTGCCTTACCCAGATCGTGAAGAAAGATAAAATAAGCTACAGGACACTTATCCCGTTCATCCTCGCAATGAAGGGACCGTCTCACGGCAGAACTCAGTTTTAGCCAGCGGAGAGCCACCGACGCCACGTCTAAACAATGATAGACCAAGGGATGCCATTGATCCCCCTCGAATTTTCCCCAGTAACGAAACAGCTCGTCGTCGATAAAAGCCATAGACTTCACCTCTGAGCCACCCTAAAACACCATACCACCAAGCGCCTTAAAATCAAGGATCAATGTCCTCGAAAAAATAAAAAAGGAGTCCCTGAAAATTCAGAGACCTCCTAATAAAGATCTAAAAAAACACGCCCCATAACAGACTACAAACACATGCACCTACGATCAAAATACCTATAAGCCCGGCAATTCCCGCCAAAAGAACCCCTGCCCCATCGGAGGCAAACTTAAAAAGAATTCCCAGTGATCGAAACATATACACTCAGTCCCTTGATTTTTCGTTCGCTATATCTCAAGGCTGTCGTTCTCGTCGTCCAGTATGTGGACAGAGACTTCGCCTCCGCAGTGCTCTCGGACCATCTCGGCCAGCTCGTCCCCTATTGCTTTCAGATCCTCCAAAGAGACGGGAGGCATTCCCTCCACGTTTATGGCCACGTCGGTGGTCGTCTTGGTTATCTTGCTTCTGTCCCCGTTCTTCCAGCACCAGGCGCGACAGAAGACGTCCCTATTGCCGTCGTCGAAGTAGATTATCTCCCCTTCGTCCGGATGTTCCAAAACGTCAGGCTTGCCCAGGGGAACGTAGTCCTCCGTTCCGGACGCCACGTCCAGCCGAAGATCTCCGGTAACCACCGAGAGGTCGTCACCTCCGCAGGGAACCATATGCCTCAGGCTGATGACGTTGAAGATGCATACCAGCTTGTTCACGAAGGGAAGATCGGTCCCCTTGCCGGTCCTCTTTATCAGGTTGGCGACCGATGGAGGATACTTGTTCGGGTTGATGCCCATGGACCGGAAGACCTCCCGCCAAGATGCTATACGGGGAATCTCCTTGTAGTCGGCCAGATCGGACCTCTCCCTAACGTCCGCCTCGGCGGCCCTGAGCTTGGCCATCAGACTGTCGTCCTCTCCCGAATTGTCCGCTCCCTTCACCAGGACCACCGCTCTGCGGTACCCCTCGAACCTCTCGAAAACGCCGGATCCTATCTTTATATTCATGAATACCTCCGTAGATAAACTAATTCTTAGCTTCCCGTCTTTTCAATATATGCCCCATGAACTCCAACAGGGTCATAGCGGCGATGCGGCAGGTGGCGCCGGAAGGATCGTACTGAGGAGCCACCTCCACCAGATCGAGACAGACCACGTTGAACCTCCCGGCTATGCCCCTCAGTATGGCGGCCAGCTCAGGATCGTAGAATCCTCTGGAACCCCTGGCGTACTGGGTAGAGGCCTCCCTTATCCTTCTCGGGCCCAGCCTGGTGCCGCTGAGAAAGCCAACGCCCAGGTCGTAGGGCACGCCGAGCACCGCCATATCCGCCTCGAGTCCATCCGCATCCCCGCAGATGGGATATTTGCCGAAAGAACATATCCCTGTTATGGGCATATCCACTCTTTCCATCCGAACCACCCTTTCCGAATCGTCAGATCAACGCTTCCCGTACTCCGTAGGTCCTTCGGGCCACGAGGTGGTCTTCAGCCACTCCATGGGATAGCCCGCCTCGGTTCCCATCTGGCCCACGTTTATGAACCCGTCGTCGTATTTCACTATAAGCTCTTCGGAGAAATCCCACCAGCCGTCCACGGTACGACCGGCGTTTTCATCGCAGAAGGAGGTCAGAAAACCGGCCAGTTCCTCCGGATTCTTTCGATTTATCTCCATCGCCTCTTTCTCGACCTCTTTGAGCTTTTCGAGGAAACCGGTCTCCATAGCCTCACGGCGGGAGACTATATCGCCGTGGATGGCATCGTATCTGAGTCCCGCCCAGTTGGAGACGAAGTTGAACGCCCACCAGGCGCTGTCTCTGCTGAACAGAGAGGTATCGCAGGTCTCCACCGAATCCGGAAGAGACTCGACCCCTACGAAGAAGGGAATGAACACCGTGTCGGCCGGTTTGTCCAGCCCTAGCCACATTATCCCTCCTATAGGATCGGGGAGCCACCCCCTGGCCTGGTTTACGAAGGCATAGCCGCAGTAGGTCACGGAGATAGGACGTTCCCAGGCTCCGTCGAGCTTGCGTTTCGGGTCTCCTACGTCGCCCTTGCCGTCGTATGGTCCGTAGAAGCGGTCGGGATATCCGAAGGGCCCCGCCGCCACTCCCTTGGTCAGGTCGAACTCGGTGCCCTCGTAATGGTCTCGATGTATGGCCATGACGTCACGAACCGACAGTTTTTTATCCGGCTTGATCGAGAAGGGATAGGCCTTCGTATATCCGTCCTCCACCCAGGGGGAGAGCTCCGAAGAGGGAGCGGCCAGGGAGAAGGCCCGCCAGACCCGGCGCAGGGAGTAGTACGGATGGTTGTACTCCCCAAGGCTAACGGTCCTGAGCCAGTCCAGAGGCCCGTCGGAGGGCTTCCACCAGCCGTGTTTCTCTGCCACGGGAAAGAGCTCTTTCCCCACCATCATGTCCGGATCGTCCCGGTCCACCTCGCGGATGCGAAACTCGTTGGCACCGACGAACATTTCTCCGTCCGGCACCCTCTTGGCGACCCAGAGCCCACCGACCCCCTCCGGAGAGGGAGCCATCTCCATTATCCATCCCTCTTCCGTGTCGGCCACGGGAAGGGTCTCGCCGGTTCCGTAGTAGCCGTATTCCTCTATGAGAGATCCCATCAGGGCTATAGCCTCTCTGGCGGTGCGGCATCTCTCCAACGCCACACGGGAGAGTTCGGAGGAATAGAAGATCCTCTTCCCCGGCTCGGGCTTTGCCGTGATCTTGGCCCCGTCGGTACACTCTCCGAACATCAGCTGATGCTCGTTCATTATGCCGTAGTTGCCGTCGAAATAGGCGTAGGTGTGGGAAACCTGAGGGATGGTTCCGAGGGCGATAGACGGCTCATCTCCCATATAGGCCGGTCCTCTTCCGTCGGCTACCATTCTGGGATAGAGGAAACACCGATACTCGGGGAACTCTCCCATAGCCGCCGCTGAACAGTAGACGGACCTGGTCTCCCCTTTCTCGTGATCCATTGCGGGAACATAGACGATCCTCTCATCCATGAGATCGTTATCGTCCGAATGAGACACGATAACCGAGCCATCCTCGGTAGCGCCCTTGGTAATCAGCATCGTCGTACAGCCAGTAGCGGACGAAACGGTCAGCAAGGTCAACAGGAAAACGACAAACACAGTCGACACCGTAATTTTCTTCACAACAACCCCTCCTTGTTTCGAAAATTAAAAATCATATTCGGATCGTTATTCATTATATGCCCAATCGACTTCGACGCAAAATGCCCAAAAGCCGGACAAAGACGAATCAAAGTTTACATATCCATACAATAGGAACAAAACCTTGACTGCCTATTATATCGGTAAGAAGATAGTTTTGACTTTGGTCAACAGTCTTAATTATTGAAGGAGGAATTTTTTTTGAGTACTTCGGAAGAAACAAAGAAAGAGCCTATTCGCAGGCTGCCCGAAGAGGCCTACGAGGTGATGGACGGGGATCAATATCCGCCCTACGTATCGTCGGATAAGAAGATACCGGAGCTGACCTTCAGGGCCATTTTTCTAGGCTTTATTCTTTCCATCGTCCTTGGAGCAGCCAACGCCTATCTGGGCCTCAAGGTCGGCATGACAGTATCGGCGTCCATACCGGCGGCGGTCATCTCGATGGGCATAATGAGGGGAATCCTCAAGAAGGGGACCATCCTGGAGAACAACATCGTCCAGACCATAGCGTCCTCCGGCGAGTCCCTGGCGGCGGGGGTCATATTCACCGTGCCGGCCCTCTACATACTGGCCCGGACCAACCCTCAGCTGGTCCCCCCCAAGCTGATCACCGTAACCCTCATGTCCGCCCTGGGAGGGCTGCTGGGACTGCTCTTCATGATCCCCCTGCGGCGCTTCCTGATCGTCAAGGAACACGGGAACATCCCCTACCCCGAGGGCGCGGCCTGCGCCGAGGTCCTCGTGGCGGGCGAGGTCGGAGGAGCCCCGGCCAAGACATTGTTCGCATCCCTCGGTCTGGCAGGAGTGTATCGTTTCGCCCAGGCGGGAATGAAGATCTTCCCCGAGGAAATCGAGTGGGGCATCAAGGGCTTCACCGGAGCCCACATAGGCGCCGACATATTCCCGTCCCTCATGGGAGTTGGCTTTATCGTCGGTCGCAGGATAGCCACCATAATGCTCGTCGGAGGCGTAGTCGCCTGGCTGGGAGTCATCCCTCTGATAGAGTTCTTCGGAAGACATTCGGCCGACGCCATCTTCCCGGCGGCGACGGCCGTGTCGGAACTCGGAGTGTGGGGGATATGGAATAAATACATCCGCTACGTCGGAGCCGGAGCGGTTGCTTTCGGAGGACTCCTCAGCTTCGTGGAAGCCCTTCCCACCATTATCAACAGCTTCAAGGCCGTCATGAAACGCTCCAAGAACGACGACGGGACGCCGGAGAGAAGGACCCAGCAGGACCTTCCCGGAAAGATCGTCACATGGGGATCCCTGCTGGTGGCGGTGTCCATGCTATTCGTCCTTCCCATAGACAACACCGTAGCCAGGATAGTGTCCGCCATAGCGGTGGTCGTCTTCGGCTTCTTCTTCGTAACGGTCTCCAGCAGGATCGTCGGTCTGGTCGGAAGCTCCAACAACCCGGTGTCCGGGATGACCATAGCCACCCTTCTGTTGACGGCGATACTGGTAAAGCTCGGCGGGATCTCCGGCATAGAGGGAATACTGGCGAGCCTCACGGCGGGATCGGTGGTCTGCATCGCCCTGGCCTGCGCCGGAGATATGTCTCAGGACCTCAAGACCGGATTCCTTGTCGGATCCACCCCCAAGTATCAGCAGATCGGGGAGATGATCGGAACCGTCGCCGCCGCGCTGGTGATAGGGCTCGTCCTGATAATGCTGGACAGCACCTACGGCTTCGGCTCCAAGGAGCTCCCGGCTCCCCAGGCGGGGCTGATGGCCATGGTCGTCCAGGGGATATTCCAGGGAGACCTGCCCTGGACCCTGGTGTGGATCGGAGCGGCTCTGGGACTCTGCGCCAGACTGGTCCAGATCCCGGTTCTTCCCTTCGGCATCGGCCTGTACCTCCCGATCCACCTCTCCGTGCCGATCTTCTTCGGATCCCTCATCAGAGAGGCAGTCATGAAGAAGTTCCCCAAGGGACACGAGAAGCACAAACCCGCCCTGGAGACGGGAATGCTCATCAGCTCAGGCTTCGTCGCGGGAGACGCTTTGGTGGGTCTTCTGGCCGCCTTCCTGGCCTACGTCGGAGTGGCGGACAAGATAGCCGTAGGCGGGCCCCTCTCGGCGAGCGGAATCGGAGGACTGGTTCTTTTCATGGTGCTGGCTCTCTATATGTACAGAAAGTGCTGCACCGCCGAAGCGGACTAAGACGACTAAAAACAAGACAGCTAAAGGAGGGGCCTTTCGGCCCCTCCTTTGTGTTTATAATAAAGGGGATATATAATCGAAAGAAGAGAGACAGTCCACCAGGAAGGAGATCTTACGCCATGACCCACCTGACGCTTCTGTTCGAGGGGGAAGCCATCTGCTGGGACGAGGAAACGGTCCTTCTCGCAGGCAACGAGCCGGACAAGTTGGATACTTTAGGGAAGCAAGGACTCCTAAGACCGGCAGGAGGCGGAATGATACTTACCGAGGAGGGGCTGGCAGAGAGGGACAAGCTGGCCTCCGAGATGGGAATACCGCTGAAACCCATGGCCGACACCGACCCTGCCACGGCTCTTTGGAGAAACAGGCTCAACCTGCTTTTGGAGAAGGCTTTCCTGGGACGGTGGGGTCTGAAGGAGTTCACCATGGCGGAGAGATTCCCCGTCGTACCCTACCTGAAAGGAGAGGAGCTATTCACCGAGGATAACGGCAGATTCCGCTATCTATGGCCCGAACATCCCTCTGTGAAGGATCTTATGGACACCTTTCCCTTCTGGGGGGTTTCCGCCAGAGAAGAGCCAATTCCGGGGGAAAGGGGACTCGCCGACTGGATAGAGAGAACCGGAGCCCCTACGGGCAACCTGACGGTGGACCTTATGCTGAGAAGCGGCTACGACTTCGACCACTACAGAACCACGGAGACGACACCGGAAGACAGATTCAGGCTTCAGAACACGGATCGACTCTTCTGCCTGAGGGTGAAGGACCCCGACGACCTAAGAGCCGCCGTGACAGCTCTGGGGCAGATAGAGCTGTTCATGCTGGGACAGAGACGGATATACATTCCGGGATGGGCCGACATCGACACGGAGGACCAGGAAAACTGGACCATGGTGCTTCTGGTGACCGACAACGACCAGCAGCTAAACAGGCTGGAGTCGGGGCTCAAGCCGTCGGGAATGGACCTCATAGAGCCGAGCCGCCCTCTTTTTCTATTAGGCACCAGCATAGAGGCCCTCAGAGGCATAAAGACCCCCAAGGAGACCATCTACGACTGGTTCTGCGACGAGGTCCGGCACATCGCCAGACCGGACGTTCATATCAACTCGGCCACCTGAAGAGCTGTCACGACCAACATGGCCGCGAAGAAGTAGTTAAGGGCCCTGCGCCTGCCGGGACTTCCGAGAAAACTCTCTATCCCGACTCCGAACAGGGCCCAAAGGACCACCGAGGAAAAACAGACCGCAGCCAAAAAGAGAGCGGACATCAGCACGGGCAGAGGCCGAGCCAGCAGAGGCCTTAGAAACACCGAGTACAGGGTCAGGCAATAAATCATAACCTTGACGTTGACGCACTGAAGGGTCATCCCCTTTAGGAACCCTCCCTCACCCTCGGAGGAACCGCCCTCGTGGGGAACCTCCCTAACCAGTCCCCAGGCCAACCAGATTATGTAGGCCGCTCCGATCCATTTCATGATCCCCTCGAGCTTTGGGACCAACTCCATCAGAAAGCCGGAAAGAGACCCCCCAAGGATCATCAGCAGGAAAACGCCGGACGCGATTCCCAGCATGTAACCCCAGGTCTTCCCAAGTCCGAACTTCACCGCCATCGCGGCGGAGCTGACGTTGTTCGGACCGGGGGTGAAGGTCGTTATGAACACGTAGGGAATAAGCGCCGCCATATCTATCTTACTCAAGATCTCGCCTCCTTTTTCCTCGCAATACCGTCCGGAAGAGACAGTATCATTATTCCGGTAAAGATAAGGGCTATACCCACAAAAGATCTGGCCCCCAGGCTCTCTCCCAAAAGGAAAACTCCCAGCAAAGAGGCGGTCAGTGGCTCCATGAGGGTCAGTGTACAGGCCGTCGAGATGGGTATCATGGTCAAAGCCACGGAGAACATACCGTAGGGAATCGCCGTTCCTACCAAGCCGAGGGCCAAGGCCACCGAGATCCCCCGAATCGTGACCAGCCAAGCGACTGGATGAAACAAAAACAGAGGAGAGCCCAGAACGGCCCCTCCCAACATGGTGGCGGCTATTACCGCCAGAGGATTTCTGGTTCTCTGAAGCTGCTTCATTCCCAGCCCTATGAATCCGTAGGACGCCCCCGCCCCGACCGCCAAAAGCACGCCTATCAGGTCGACCCGTACCGCTCCGTCACCGAGGGACAGCAGGACACATCCCCCTATGGCCGAGGCCGTCGCCACAGTCCATCTGGGTGTAAGAGACTCTCTCAGAACCGCCTTGGCCAGAAGTCCGGCCAATATGGGGGAACTGCCTATGGTGACCATGGTGCCCACAGCGACTCCGGTTCTTAGAACGGCGGAGAAAAAGAACAGCTGATACACCGCCATGCTGGAGGACGCCATCAAAAGGGTTTTCCAGGGCCATCTTCCGGCAAGAGCATCGGATCCGTATCTGAAAAGCACGAACCCCGCCAAAAACAGCCCCCCCAGGGTCATCCTGAGGACACCTACCACCAGAGGAGACGATCCCTCGGGGGCCAGAGCCTGAAGGGTTCCGGTGGTACCCCAGAACACAGCGGCCAGGAGCACTATGGCCGCTCCCGACCGGACCGAACTATCGCCGCCCATACGCAGCCCTCCCCAAAGACCAAAGACTCTAACGTTCGATAATCTTCGTTATTCTACACCTTAAGCCAGGTCACAAGCCAGAGGAATTACGGTCACATAGATAAAGGTGTCCGAACGGCTGAAAAAGCCTTGCGGACACCTATAAATTACAGTAAACTTAATCTCGAAATTCAGACGGGAGGTCTTAATATGCTGGCACAAGCCGTAGAACGGGCTAGAGAGATGGACGACTACATAGGAGAGGCGACCTTCGAGGGTGAAAACCTGGAAAATCTGGATCTCTCGGGACTGCGTATAGAGTCGGTCCGTCTGACCAACTGCACCTTCTCGGGCTGCGACATGGAGAACATCGGCTTCTACGACGTGGAGCTCAAAAACTGCGACCTATCCAACTGCAAACTGGCCAGAAGCTACTGGAAAAACGCCAAAGTGACCGACTGCAAGGCCCTTGGCAGCTCCTTCGACAGAAGCTCCTTCAAAGGATTATCCCTGACCGGAGGTATCTTCAGCTACTCCAACTACGTGGAGACCTTCTGGGAAAACTGTACCGTAAAGGAATGCGACTTCAAAGACGCCTTCTTTTCAGAGGTCAGATTCAAAAAGGTCGCCCTGTCCAGGGTGAACTTCTCCGGGGTCAGCTTCTTCAAGACGGCCCTTAAAAACCTGGACCTCTCGGACTGCTCCATAGACGGAATAGCGTTTTCCGACACCTTCGCGGAGCTCCGGGGAGCCAAGATCAGCGCCCTGCAGGCGGTGGACCTGGCAGTAAGACTGGGGATAAAGATCGTCTAGACTTCGTTCCCGTCCCCTCTGTCCATATCGAAGACCCTCTCTACCGCTCCGTCCGGACCGATCTTGACGACCTTGGCCCTGTGGGAAGCCGCCTCCTCTGCGTCCATGAGGCACCATGCCATCACTATGACTCGGTCTCCCACCGTGCCCAGCCGTGCAGCCGCCCCGTTCAGGCAGATCTCGCCGCTTCCCCTGGGGGCCTCTATGACGTAGGTCTCGAAACGGCTGCCCGAGGCCATGTCCGCCACCAGGACCTTCTCTCCGATCAGAAACCCCGCCTGGTCTATGAGGTCTCTGTCTATGGATATGCTTCCCTGGTATTCCAGGTTGGCCTCGGTCACTATCGCCCCGTGGAGCTTGCACTTCAACATCTGTAAAAACACTTGCATCACTCTCCCAACACGACGTTGTCTATCAACCTGGTTCGGCCGACCCTGACGGCTAAAGCTATCACGGCGGGATCGCAGATCGATTCCACCTCGGACAGCTCGCAGGCGTCCCTCACCTCGACGTATTCAGGCTCGAGGGCCTCTTCCTCGGACAGTACCGACCGGACCAGATCCCTCAGAACCGATGCAGAGCGTTCTCCCCCATCGAAAGCCTCCTTCGCCTTCGCCAGAGACCGAGACAGGGCCAGGGCGGATCTCCGCTCCTCCTCCGACAGATAGGCGTTTCTGCTGCTGAGGGCCAGACCGTCATCCTCCCTTATCAGAGGGCAGGGCCTTATGTCCACCGGGACGTTCAGATCACGGATCATCCTTCGGAGCACCTGAAGCTGTTGATAATCCTTCATGCCGAAATAGGCCCTGTCGGGACGGACTATGTTGAAAAGCTTCAGCACCACGGTGCAGACTCCTCTGAAATGGCCCGGCCGAGACCCTCCGCACAGAGGGAGGCTCAAGGCGGTCTCGTCCACATAGACCGAGTTTCCCGGAAGGTACATATCCTCAACTCCGGGGGCGAAAAGCACGTCGACCCCCGCTGCGGCCAGCAGGGACAGGTCCTTCTCCTCGTCTCTGGGGTAGCTCTCCAGGTCCTCGCCGGGACAGAACTGAATCGGGTTTACGAAAAGAGAGACAACCGTGACGTCGTTCTCTATCATGCTCTTCTTCACCAGCGACATATGGCCGTCGTGCAGATACCCCATGGTGGGGACCAGGCCGACGGACTGCCCCGCCCTGCGACGTTCCAGGACAAAAGCCGACATTTCCTTCGGTTTGCGTATAATTGAAACCAACGTACCCACTCCTTCGAGGTTCTTCTCTCCGAAATTACGGTGATAATATAGTTCCAAAAGCCGGACTACGCAACCTTCGAGCAGCCCGAAGGAACGGCGGTCATTCTTTAACCTTTCCAAGAAAACGGAGCATTCCGTCCAGGATGGTCAGAGGATGGGGAGGACAGCCCGGAATGTAGAGATCCACCGGAACGGGAAAATCCTCTCTGGAAGAGGCCGTCACGGTACAGGTTCCCACGGCTATCACGAACTTGGGCTCAGGGATGGCCCTGTAGGTCTCTATCACGGCCTCCTCCATGTTCGGAGTGACCGGACCTATGAGGATCATGCCATCGCAGTGTCTTGGAGACGCCCCGTAGTTTATGCCGAACCGTCCCAGATCCCAGGCCAGGGTGTTGAGGACGTTGACGTCCGCCTCGCAGGCCCCGCACCCTCCGGCGCTGACAACCCTGAGGGAGAAGACCTGCCCGTAAAGCCCGGCGGCCCTCTCGTTTAGGGCCAACGGGGGCGAACCGTCTCCCGAGGAGATCAGTCCCTCCCTGGAGGAGGAGCCTAGCCTGTGGTCCGATCCGAAAGACAGAACCCCGTAGGGACAGGCCCTCTGGCACTCGCGGCAGAAAAGACAGAGGCCGAGGTCTATGGTAAGAGATCCGTTTTTCTCTATGGCACCGACCGGACAGGACGAAAGGCAGTGTCCCGGGCAAAGAGAGCAGCGGTCCTGGTCCACCACAGGCAGTCCGGCGAACCTCTCCAGCAGGGCCGGAGGAGGACCGTCGGGATAGGCCATGGTCCTGAAACCCTGTTTCGCCCTCACACGAAGGATATCTAACAGCATAACATCGCCTCCAGTTCCTACAGGTCGAAACCGCAGTAGGATAGGTTGAAGCTCTTGTTGCAGAGGGGAAAGTCGGATATCCCTCTGTTCCTCATGGATGTAGCCAGCCCGATCCAGTTGTGGAAGCTCGGATCCACCACTCGGTAGTCCTCCACCTTCCCCGTCCGGTCCGTCACGGCCACGTGGACTATCTCCCCTCTCCATCCCTCCGTCATGGAGACCGCCATGGAGGAAGGCTCTAGCTCTCCCGCCGGGACCATCACGGAAGATCTGGGCAGGTCGGACAGAAGGGCCTCCAGGTAGTCGAAGGAGTTCTCCAGCTCGGACCACCGGACCCTGGCCCTGGCCAGGACGTCCCCGCCACTCTCGACCGCCACCCTTATCGGCCGATAACGGTAGGACCAATAGGGGAAGGAATGCCTCGCGTCACGGGTCACCCCGCAGGCCCTGGCGGCAGGTCCCACCAGCCCGAGGGAGTCGCAATCGAGGGTAGAGAGCACCCCGGTATTCTCGAAGCGGGCCATGACCGTGGGGCAGCTCCACAGAAGACCTACGGCGTCCGCCGCCTCGGATCGGATTCTGGCGAGACTCTTCAGCAGATCTTTCGCCATCGAGTCGTCTATATCCCACAGCACACCGCCGGGACGAAAAAGCCCTCGGGAAAACCTGTTGCCGCAGATGGACGCGGTCAGGTTGAGCACGTCTCCCCTGATCCTCCCGCAGAAAGAGGATGTTGGCAGATATCCCACGTCTCCCGCCATGGCCCCGATATCTCCGATATGGCAGGCGACCCTCTCCAGCTCCTGGGCGACGCACCTCACAGCCCGGGCTCGGGGCTCCACCTCGCACCGGGCCAGGGCCTCCATGGCCCCGCAGTAGGCTCCGGCGTGACCGGCGGTAGAATCTCCGGCGATGGACTCGGCCGCTATAGCCTGCCCCGCCGACAGAGGAGCCTCAAAGAGCCTCTCCACACCTCTGTGCTGATACCCTAGGGATATCTCCAGGTGAAGGACTATCTCCCCGTAGCACTGAAAACGAAAATGTCCGGGCTCGATGACCCCGGCGTGGACGGGTCCCACAGCGACCTCGTGAACCTCCTCGCCCTGGACCCTGTAGAAATCCATATCCCCCACGGAGCTTCCGAGAGCCCCTCCTCTGGGGAACCTGACCGGCTTGAGCCAGGGATGGCCTTCCGGAACGGGACCTCCCCTCTCCGCCATGTCCCTCTCGAACATATGGGCCTGAGGACAGACCGGCGTGAGGGCGCGATAGGACCGACCGTCGAACCTCCCCATGGCCACGGAGAGGCTTCCCCGGGAATCGTCGGCCAGAACGGAACAGACTATATCGTTCCGGCGGTGAAACAGGGAGATCAGCCGTTCTCCCTGGACCACGCCGTCCACGATCCAATCGAGAAAATCGTCCCACGGAAGTACCGGGACCTGCGAGATCGGAAAGGACTCCATATTTCCGGTCGCAAGACAGCGAGACATCTACATCCCCCCCATAGAGATAGCGGCGCTCTCCACGAGACGCCACAGAGGGGCCGGAGTCCAAAGACCCAGGATCAGGGCGACCCCGCACAGTATCATCGGGGGCAGATCTTCCCAGACGACCGCTCGCCCCGCCGGAAGATCCGCCCCGGAGGGGGCCTCTCCGAACACCATCGATATGACCGCCTTCCACATTCCTATAAACACCATGGCCAGCCCCAGCAGGAGCGCCCCCATGACGATCCACCTTTCCCCTGCCCCCAGAGACGATAGGATCATCATCTCGCTGAAGAAGGTCCCGAAGGGCGGAAGACCGCATATGGACATGAAACCGGCGATCCAGACCGCTCCCGTCACGGGGGCCACGCGGATCAGACCGGAGATGGAGGCTATGGCCTTTGTGTGATAGAGGCTCAAGACAGATCCGGCCGCCAGAAACAAAGACCCCTTGGTCAGAGAGTGGTTGAGGGCGTGAAAGATCCCTCCGGCACCGGCGCCGGACCCCACCGCTATGGCCAGTATCCCCATGTGCTCCACGCTGGAATAGGCCAGGAGCCGCTTGAACCCCGACTGCCTCAGGATCATGCATCCCGCGATAATCACGGAGACGACCCCGAAGGCCACCGTCAGGCTGCCCCAGTAACTCTCCAGACCGGCACCGGTGAGGATGGAGCCGGTCCTGGCTATTCCGAGAAAAGCACAGTTGCACAGTGCGCCGGACAGAAGGGCCGACACGGGAGACGGCGCCTCGCTGTGGGCGTCGGGAAGCCAGGTGTGCATAGGGGCGAGACCCATCTTCGTCCCGTAGCCGACCAGTATGAAGGCGAAGGAGATCTTCAGCCACAGGGGATCGAGTTCGCCTCCGTGCTCCGCCAGATCCCGAAAGGTCAGGGAGATCTCATGTCCTCCGGAAAAAAGAGACGACACGGCCAAAGCGGTGTTTCCCGCCAGGGCCATGGCTATTCCCACGGAGCATATCAGAAGATACTTCCAAGCCGCTTCCAACGCTCCCGGGGTCCTACAATAGGCGATTAGAGGTGCCGTGACCAGTGTGGTACCCTCTATGGCCATCCAGAACACCCCGGTGTGATGGCTCACTATAGCCAGGGTGGTGGTGGACAGAAACATCAGCATGGAGCCCACGAAGGCGGACTCCCTGGAGAAGGCCCCTCTCGAGTTGGGGAAACTGTGCTCCCTCAGATAGGCCAAGGTGGAAAAGGAGCCGAGAAAGAACAAAACAGACGTAACCAGCAGGAAAAACACCGACAGCCCGTCGCAGCCGATCCACCCCTCCACCGGAAGATCGTAGCCTCCGGCCCAGATGGACAGCACCCCCAGGAGATGGACGAGGGAGACGGAAACCAGAGTTACATTCCTGACCGAGGGCCATGGAGCTACGAAACCGACCACCCCGGAAAGGAAGGGCAGTAGGACTATAATCCAGATCATACTCAATCAGTCCTTCAGCTCGGACAGTCTATCCACGTCTATGTGGTTAAACTCCCGCCTTATATGTAGGATAATCACTCCCATTACGAAAACCCCCACGAAAAGGTCCAGCAGGACCCCGGCCTCCACCACCAAAGGATGGTGTACCGCCACGGCCGGACCCATAAAGTAGATCCCATTCTCCATAACCAGATATCCCACCGCCTGAGATATGGCCTTCTTTCTGGAAACGACCAGGAACATACCGGCCATCATGGAGAGCAGCGCCACGGACAGTCCCATTGGGTCATCCACCCCGGGAGGCATGGGAAGCTTCACCGAGATCCACAGAGAGAGCCCCACGGCGAACAGCCCGACGAACAGGGACTTTCTGTAGCCTATCATGGGCTCCAGCTCTCTCCTGATACCGACCGACCTGAGGGCCTTGAACATCACCATGGGCAGGCACACAGCCTTGACCAGCCCAGTCACGAGAAGAAAGGCCAATTCCACCGAGGAAAGCCCTCCGACCGACGACAGCGCCACCAGACAGACGACGATGGCGCCCTGGAGAGCCGCCGATCTTATCAGGCTGTCCACCCTGGACGTGGCGAACATATTGAGATCCACCAGCAAAAGCAGAGCCATCAGAAGCTGCTTCATAATAGGATCACCTCACTACCCACATAATCCACAGAGTGGACATGACGAAAGCCACAGCCAGAAGGAGGGGAACCCTCCCCATCTTCAGACGGGCCGAGGAGGACTCCACCAGTCCCACCACAACCTGGAACCCCATCAGACAGCACAGAGACAGGAGGACGTCGAGCCACAGACTGCCGGTTCCTCCCGGGAAAACCAGTCCCGACACGAGAAGCCCCATGGTCCAGAGCTTCAACGCTCCTCCGTACTCTATGAAGGCCAGGTCGATGCCGCAGTGATCCAGCACCATGACCTCGTGTATCATGGTCAGCTCCAGATGGGTCGTGGGATCGTCCACCGGGATTCGGGAGTTCTCGACCAGGTAGACTATCACGAAAGCCGCCAGGATGAATATCAAGGCAGGCAGGTTGGACCCCAGAAAGGCGGATCCTCCGAGTTTTCCGTATATACCGCTCAAGGACAGCGAGCCGGTTATAGCCCCGAGCCCCGCGACCCCCAGAAGCAGCGACGGCTCCGTCAGGGCGGAGAAGAAGGCCTCCCTGTCGGCTCCCATGCCCTCGAAACTGGACCCGGTATCCATCGCAGCGAAGACCGTGAAAAACCGCCCCACTCCCATGAGGTAGGCCATCAGGAGGATATCCCCCTCGAAGTGAACCAAGGCGGGCCTGCCTGCGAAGGGCACCAGACAGAGTGCACCCATCGTGGACACCAGTGACACGACGGGGCCGGCCCTGAAGATCCAGGTAGTCTGGGATCCGTAGACGGCCCCCTTGGACATCAGCCGGACGAGAGATCTGTAGGGAAGCAGAAGGGGTGGCCCCTGCCTTCCTGCCACGGCTGCCTTGGTCCTGTTTATCACTGTCTTGAGAAAGGGCGCCGCCACGAGTGCAACGGCCACCGCGACCAGTGCGAAAAGGCGGTCCATCATCTCAGACTCCACAGGAGGACCGCCACGAGAGCGGCGAAAACGTAGAACACATAGAGGTGGGTGCCACCGTGATGGAGCTTTCTAGCCTCTCCGACCACCTTCATGACCGTTCCGAAAAGGGGCCCGTAAAAATATCGGTGAAACACACCGCTCGTATCGGCGTGAAAAATGGACGGCCCGGGAAAATACCCTTCGGGCAGAGACCCCGCCACCTCGGAACGCAGAAAGGACCGAAAAGCCGCGAATACGGGCTGGGAAAAGGACGATCCGGTGTACTGCATTCTGGCAGAGGGATTGCCGTATCCGCATCCCCACACGGGCCCCAGGGACACGGTCCTGTCTCTCTGGAGACGGGCCCTTAGCCTCCAGAGCCAGAACCCGGCTCCGAAGAGGACAAAAGAGATGAACGAAACGTTCAGATAGGCCTTTGAGACCTCCGCCAAAGGGGTCAGACTCCCAAGGGAAAGATCCAGAGGATGCACCGCCGTCGCAACCGAGCCTGCCATGAGGATAGACGCAGAACCGGCCAGCCCCAGAACCAGACAGAGTATCGTCAGAGACGACATGGGGACGACCATGTCCGACCCCGGATCGGCTTTAGCCGCACCGTCGGACCTGGAAAAGCCCAGGAACACCATGCCGTAGGCCTTCAAAAAAGCCATGGCGGCCAGACCTCCCACGAGGGCCAGAGAGGAGATGGCGACGAAGCCGCCTATCCTTAGCCCCACGGAGGACATCGCACCCGGCACTACGGTCAGATAAGAGGCGGTGTATATCAGGAACTCTCCCACAAAGCCGTTGAATGGAGGCAATCCGCACACCGAGAGGCACAAGACGAGAAAGGCCGTTCCCGTCCTCGGCATCGTTCGGCACAGTCCCCCCAGCCAGTCCATGTCGCCGGTTCCGGCGGTCTTTATCACCGACCCCGCCGCCATGAACAGTCCGGCCTTGAACAACGAGTGGTTGAGACAGTGGAGCAAAGCTCCTCCCATCGCGATAACCCCGACGGAACGGTCGTATCCCGTGCCCAACACCCCTATTCCGAGACCGATGAGGATTATCCCCATGTTCTCCACAGTGCAGAAGGCCAGTAGCCTCTTGAGGTCCCTCTGGACCACCGAGTGGACTACTCCGCCCAATCCGGACGCGACCCCCAGTATCAGAAGCAGCCATCCCCACCACTGCGGCCATTCCTGAGCCATCGCAAGGACCCTCAGGACCCCGTATATCCCGGTCTTGACCATCACACCGCTCATGAGAGCGGAACCGTGGGAGGGAGCGGCAGGATGGGCCTCTGGAAGCCACAGATGGAGCCCCAGAAAACCGGCCTTTGCGCCGAAGCCCACTATCGCCAGAGGAAAGACCAGGTTCGCCATACCTCCCAAACCTAAGAGGGAGTCGAGGTCGAAGGAACCGGCCTTGGCTCCAAGCAGAAAGAACATGAAGAACAGAAACGCCGTTCCCAGGTGGGTCGCGACTAGATAGATCCATCCGGCCCTCCTGTTCTCCTCCCTGGGATGGTCGAACATCACCAGAAAAAAGGCCGCCATGGACATGATCTCCCAGGAAAGCAGGAAGAGTATTCCGTCGTAGGAGATCAGGACCATGAAGATCCCGCCGGAGAGCATCTGGAGAAAAAAGCCGGTCCAGGATCCCCGAACGGTCTCCCCCCGATTCGAGAGATAGCCTCTACCGTAGAGGGCCACGGCCGGCGAGACCAGAGAGAGGATGAGGACGAACCATCCGGACAACATATCCATACGGACGTGAAAAGACCCCACGGGGAAACCCCATGGGACACGGAAATCCAGGATCGATCCACAGGCCAGGACGGAGACAAGGGGCAATACCGCCATGAGAGATGACAAAACGGAAGACAGCGGCACTATCCATCCTCCCGGAGACCTCCTTCCGAAAGACAAAGAACCCAGAGCGGATAAAAAGTACAGGGCAACAGAGCCCAAGAGCAGAAACTCCACGACAACACTGTCCTTCCCGAAATATGATGCCGAAACCATCGGCGCAGTCGTCAGATTATACTCCCGAAATCACCGCTAGTTCCTGATCCTACCCTCCATATTCAAATAAAATGCAATTAATTCTGTGCCTAGAGCAACAAAAAAGACGGACCTTAAAGGCCCGCCTTTATATAATTTTAAATCGCAACGTCCAAACAGGACGAAACGTAGTTTACCTATTCGGTTATTTCACCTTTTCGAAGGGCAACTCCATGATATAACGGTGATGACCCTCTCCATACTCGTCCTTGTTCTCTCCGACTATCTCGAAACCCATTTTGTCCTTGTACAGCTTTATGGCGGGAGCATTTTCCGTATCCACCGTCAGCCCCATCTTAGTGAAGTCCTGGTCTCTGAGGTTCCTCACTATGGCCCTGAGGAAATGATAGCCCAGCCCCTGACCCTGAAGGTCTTCGGCTATGGCGTAGTCGAAAAGATAACATTTCTCCAGATCCTCCCAGTCCCTCATCAGAATGGCGAGGCCTATTATTCTCTTCTTGTCCTCCTCTTTTAGGACGAAGACGTTTCCGTGACGTATCTGAGGCACCAATCCCCACTCGTCCATACCCAGATCTCCGAATATGCCGAGGCCGAAGTTCACCATTCTCTTCAACAGGTTGACGTTGTAGTCCTGAACCAGATAGACCTTCAGGTTACCGATGTCTCCGTCCAGATTTTCAACGACTTTGCGAGGCAGTTTGGAAGTTTCTTCTAAATACAAAAAACCACTCCTTTCAATTTTATAGCGTTGTTATTATACTCGAAAATCAATTGATTTGCAAGTGCTACCACTTTGTAACGGTCTCCCATAAAAAACGAGGGGGTCGTATCGGACCCCCTCGGCTCATATATCAGGAGATCAACGTAAATATCTGTCCAATATCGCCTGGTAGGATCCGTCTGCCTTCATCTCGTCCAGCGCCTTCTGAAGTCGATCTATAAGGGCTTGGTCTGTGTCCTTGTGGAAGGCGTAGTAAAGGTGGCTTTCGCTCAGGGCAAAGACCGTCTCGTAGTCCGCCGGATCAAACCCCATATCCTTGAGCTGCCACTGAGCGACGCTTTCCTCGTAGACCCAAACGTCGACTCGACCGGAGTTCAGCTTCTTGACGTTTTGAAGGTTGTTAGCCGCTATATCAACCTTGGTCATTCCGACCTTACGGGCCAGGATATCGCCTATGTCCTCCTTTATGACCCCGGCGGAAAGATCGGCAAGGTCGGCTTCGGAGCCGACTTTTATGCCCTTGCTCTTCAGGGCGATGACCGCCGTCCTGGAAGCTGCCAGAGGGCCTACCCACTTGAACATGGGTTTTCTCTCGTCGGTATAGGTCATGCTGAAAAGGCAGGTGTTCTGAGTCGACTGAACCTCCTTGTAACCTCTGGCCCAGGGCAAGACCTCCACGTCCTTTGCGGTCTTGGAAGATCCCTCTCTCTTGAATATCTCTGCCAGGACGTCCACAGCTATGCCCGTCGCGACTCCATCGTCGCCCTTCATGTTGTATGGCGGCAATTCCTCGGTCATGAAACGAATATCGTCAACTCCGACTGCGAAAACGCTGCCAGCCGCAAGACACACGAATAAAATCGAGAGCACGAATTTCTTCAGATAGTCCAAAGCGATCCCTCCTTAAAGATATCTGCTACTTAATCAGTATGCTATCGATTCCGAAGCATAGTCAACATATTCCCTCTCGAGACACAACTACATCGAACAAAGAGGGATCCTTTGGATCCTAGCCTGAGCTCGGCCCTTACTTCAGAAAATCAGCGTAGATATTTGTCAACTATCGCCTGGTAGGATCCGTCTGCCTTCATCTCGTCCAGCACCTTCTGAAGTTGGTCTATAAGGGCCTGGTCGGTGTCCTTGTGGAAGGCGTAGTCCAGACGTCCTGCCTCCAAAACATATACCGTTTCATAATCGGCCGGATCGAACCCCATGTCCTTGAGCTGCCAAAGGGCCACGTTTTCCTCGTAAACCCAGATGTCTATCCTGCCGGAGTTAAGCTTTTTTATGTTCTGATCGTTGTTGGCAGTTCTATCTATCTTTTTGATTCCCGCTTTTTCCGCCAACTGGTCGCCGATGTCGTCCTTGATAACCCCGGCTGAGAGACCGGCCAGCTCGGCGTCGGTCCCAGCACTTATACCTTTGCTTTTTAAGGCGGTCGCTACTACTCTGGTGGAAGCTATCGGGCCAACCCACTTGAATAACGGCTCTCTCTCCTCAGACCGAGTCATACAGAAAAGGCTGGTGTTCGGGGTCGACTGCACTTCCTTATAGCCTCTGGCCCAAGGCAGCACCTCCACGTCCTTGGCGGTCTTGGAGGAACCCACCCTCTTGAACATCTCGGCCAAAACATCCACAGCTATTCCTGTAGCGACGCCGTCGTCTCCTTTCATATTGAAAGGAGGATATTCCTCTGTCATGAAGCGGATGTCATCCACTCCGACGGCAAAAACGGTACCGGCCGTAAGACATACGAATAAAACCGACAGAACAAACTTTTTCAGATAGCTCAAAATCATCCCTCCTAAAGGATATTTTTTACTTTTATCATTATACTATTCATCTCGACCAGTAGTCAAAATATTCCATCTCGATACACGAATAGATCCGGCGAGAAAGGATCCGATATATTTTATATCCCCCCGTCGCCTCATCCTGCTAAACCATCCTGAACATCTCGTACTGTTCTACCGACTCCTTGACGAAGCCCGTTTCATCTAGAAAAGGACGGATATCTACGTTATCTGGCATACTGACGCTCAGCTTTTCCGGGCGGACCGCATCGACCCCACGGCAGAGAAGATTCCGTCCTATTCCCCTCCTTCTGCAAGAGTCCGACACCCAGAGAAAATAGACCTTTCCCGAGCCTGATATCACCGTCGCTCCGACCATCTCGCCCCCTTCGTATGCGGCGAAACACCGAGAGGTCCGATCGGAGCGGAAATAATCCGCCTCGTTCTGCCAGTTGATATGGAGCGACGACATGCCCTCTCGACATTCCCTCGCCACCGTGACGTCCGTCTCCACCACATCGACGCCGACGGGGGGACGAGAAGGGCTCTCCACCGTATTTCCAGTCGACCTGCCGAAATAAAGCAGCTTGTTCTTCCTCTCGTAGCCTCGCCTCTCGTAGAACCTGATGGCTCTTTCGTTGTCCGCCAGGACCTCCAGGCTGAGACGTTCGCACCCTATCTCTATCGCGTTCTCCAGAAAAAGCTCGAAAAGACGTCCACTTACGCCGGTTCCCCGAATCTCGGGAGGAACGCATAAAGTGCCGCACCTCATGTTTCGATATCCGTCGAATCGCCTGACACCGCCCAGTATCAGCCCGGCAGGCGCTCCGTTTTCGACCGCGACGAAAGAGTGGTCCGTATCGTTGCCCTCAGAACCGAAGAACCTGTCGAAAAAACCGTCGACATCCAGAGTCATAGGGACGGGATAATCGGAAAATCCCAGGACGAACGATTCGTATATAACCTCTCGGTCCACCTTCGAACATCTTATGTAATCCATGCAGCATCTCCTTCCGCAAGAGTATTTTAAATCGATGATACACCATCGCCCCTAAATTTCACTTGCGTCTGCCCTATTCAACGGCTAAAGTGATCGAAGAATCTCGAAACGAAAAGGAGCTGATTCACTTGAAGATACGCCCGTTCAAGCTGGAGCGGTATTTCGCCAGGTACGAGTTCTCGGTGAAACACATAATGAGCGCCTCGGACTGCGAGAGCATGACCGTCGCCGAACTTATGGCCCTCGGGGGCGACGAGGCCATGGAGGCCTGGAAAGACCTGCGCCTCAACTACACCGAGCCCAAGGGGCATCCGGACCTGCTGGCAGGAATAGCCGACGGCTACGACGGGATCGGCCCGGAGAACCTGATAACTCTGGTTCCGGAGGAGGGCATATTTCTGGCGATGAACGCCCTTCTGGAACGAGGAGACCACGTGATAGCCCTGTCGCCTATATATCAGTCGCTGCTTGAGATTCCAAGGTCTATAGGATGCACCCTGTCCGAATGGCCCATCGTGCTGGAGGGAAACCGCTGGAAACTGGACCTGGATCACCTGGAATCGCTTTTAAGACCGGAGACCAAGCTGCTGGTGGTCAACTTTCCCCATAACCCCACGGGATTCCAGCCCACGAAGGAGGAGTTCCGAAGGATACTGAGCCTGACGGAAGAGAGGGGAATATGGGTCTTCTCCGACGAGATGTACCGGGGTCTGGAACCGACCGCAGACCTTCGGCTGCCATCGGCGGCGGAGATATACCCCAAGGCCGTAAGCCTTTCGGGGCTTTCCAAGTCGTACGGCCTGCCGGGGTTGAGGATGGGATGGCTTGCCTGCACCGACCACTACCTGATGGAAAAGGTGACCTGCCTGAGAGACTACACCACTATATGCGGCTCCGCCCCGTCGGAACTCCTGTCCATCATGGCCCTGAGATGTGCCGACGATCTGATGGAACGTTGCAGAAAGATAGTGGCTGAAAACGGCGTAACCGCGGCGGAGTTCTTCGGTAAACACGAGGACCTGTTCCGCTGGATTCCTCCCATGGCCGGATCCATAGGCTTTCCAGTACTGAACGGAGACTTCCCGGCGGAGGATTTTTTCGCCCACGTAGTGGAGAAGAAAAACCTCATGGTACTGCCAGGATCGGTGTTCGGGGTCGACGAAAACCACTTCCGAATCGGCCTGGGACGTAAGGACTTCTCCAAATGCTGTGAGATCCTGGAGGAATATCTGAGGGAAAGAGGCTAGCATGGCGTTTCCAGGAGGACAAAACTCCCTCTTGCCAAACTTCGCTTTAGTGTCTACAATGTCGCATAATCCAAGACGCCCAAAAGAGAGGAGGACTTGCGTTGAACCGTTTTACCGATTTTAAAGTCGCATCGGCAACCATAGTCATGAGCCTAGTTATTAGCTGCAGGTCCTATCCTGGAGCTTCTGTCGGCGTTTAAACAAAAGCTGACCGCACTTCAGGCCGGGATCTTACGAGATCCCGGCCTTTTTTTATCGGCACATCTAGAAACGCAGGTCTTCCGTAAGGGCCAGTCGTCTTGGATATCACTACATCACCTAGGAGGTTTTGCAATTGAGTGGAAACGGCAACGGAACCGAAAGAGAGCAATGGGGAAGTCGAATGGGATTCATGCTCGCCGCGGCTGGGTCCGCGGTGGGTTTGGGAAACATATGGCGTTTTCCCTACGTAACGGGTAAAAACGGAGGAGCGGCCTTTCTCATAATCTACCTCGCCATGGTGTTCTGCATCGGCGCGTCGGTCATGCTGGCCGAGTTCGCCATAGGCAGGGCGTCAAAGAGAAACTCCGTCGGGGCCTTCCGCAAGCTCAAGGGCGGAGCCTGGCCTATAGTCGGGTGGCTCGGCCTGATAGTGGCCTTCCTGATCCTCTCCTACTACGCCGTAATCGGAGGCTGGACACTGGCCTACATATTCAAATCCTTCACCGGACTTATGACGGCAGGCGGAGTCGAGGACGTCCAGAACATCTTCCTCACATTCATCGCCGATCCGGTCCAGGTCATCGCCGCGTTCTTCGTCTTCATGGCCCTGGTGGTCGTCGTGGTCTACCGAGGGGTCGGCGAGGGCATCGAGAAGTACTGCAAGGTGCTCATGCCCGGACTTTTCATAATACTGATAATCCTCATGGTCAGGGCCCTCACACTGCCCGGAGCGGCGGAGGGAGTGGCCTTCTATCTAAAGCCGGACTTCTCAAAGGTCACGGGAACAACCGTCATAGACGCCCTGGGACAGGCTTTCTACTCCCTCTCTCTCGGCATGGGAATACTGATCACCTACGGAAGCTACATCTCCAACGACGAGGACCTGCCTAAATCGGTGGCCACAGTCACCTTTCTGGACACCATGGTGGCGTTTCTCTCCGGGCTGGTGATATTTCCCACCGTCTTCGCCTTCGGTGTGGACGCAGGGGCCGGGGCAGGGCTGTCCTTCATAGCCCTTCCGGCGGTGTTCTCCAAGATGTGGGGAGGACCGGTCTGGTCCGCTCTATTCTTCGCCCTGCTGTTCATAGCGGCACTGACCTCCTCGGTGTCGCTATTCGAGGTGGTCATCTCCTACTGTATGGACGAGCTCAAGTGGACCAGGGCCAGATCGTCATGGATCATGGGCATCGCCATCTTTCTCGTAGGCATCCCCTCGGCCCTCTCAAACGGGGCCATGGACATAAAGCTCTTCGGCATGGGCTTTCTGGACGGCCTTGACTGGCTCTGCAACAACCTGCTGCTCACCACCTGCGGCATACTGATCTGCATCTTCGCAGGGTGGGTAGTAGGGGACAGGATGAAGAAGGAAGTCACCAACGACGGCAGCCGCCCCTTCGCCCTGCTCTCGCCCTGGACCTGGATCCTCAAGGTGGTGGCCCCCGCCGCCATACTTGTTATCATCTACAACGGTCTTAAGTAAAACCATACTGAAAAAGGCGTAGACGGTCCGTCACGAACCGGCTACGCCTTCTTCCTTCCCACGGTCATCTCCACCGGGCCGTGGCCCTGCATGCCGCCCTCGTCGGGGAGAACCCTGACCTCCGTCGACCCGAAACCTGCCTCCAGCATGGCATTCGAGATCTGGCCGGTCCTGATGGACATATCCTCGCCCTGCAACGTGGTGGGCAACCAGCTCAGAACGCTGTCCGCCGGGCCAGTGCCGTCGAAACTGATTCCGTCGGACATGACCACGAAAACACCGCCGGGGTTGAGCGCATCCCGCACCTTCGTCATTATGGAGGACAGGTCGTCACGATAAAAATTCAAGGTGAAATTAGCCATTATCAGGTCGTAACCGGAGCCGATATCGTCTTTCATGTAGTCGCCGGACCTCACTGTCATACGGTCCTCCATACCGTACTCTCGGACGATCTCCTCGGCCACCTTGGCCACCGGAGACTGGTCGAGAACCACGGATTTCATCGAATCGTGGACCGAGGTCACGGCGACGGCGATTATCCCGGGCCCGGCACCGAGATCCAGCATGCTGCCAAACGACTGGAACTCCGGCAGTTCGGACACCCTCTCGGCTATGAACTGAGCGCGACCGCAACGGGAATGATTGACGGTTATACGCGCCCCCTGCTCCCATATGGCAGGATCGGCTATGTTCTTTCTCTCCCTGGGACCGTTTTTCACCAGGTCCTTCATCCCTCCGTTCATGACGGGCAACATCCATTTTTCCATATACAGCAAGGACTCGCCCAGCGAGGTCTCGCCTTCTGACGTGAGGAACAACTCGGCCTGTCCGCTGTTTGCGTACTTTCCATCTTCCTTCGACAGACATCCCAAAGCGACCAAGGCGTTCATCATATGCTCGGTGTTTTCCCTATGGAGGGACAGCCCGTCGGCCACATCGTCGGAGGTAACGGCATCGGTCGTCAGATCGAACAGGCCGAGCTCTATTGCGGTCTTAAGCAGTTCCCATCGGAGAGTCTCCCGCTGAAACATAAAAAACCTTCCCCAATCCGAATTCACCTTAGGCAGTTCTTTTCTCATCGTCTCTTCCCTTCTTTCTGCTTTTATATTCGAATACGAGAACCTCGTCCACACATAAGTTCGATTGACCAAACTAATCGATTCTCTCCTACCTGTCAAGAGAATCTCTGGCTCATCTTAGAGGTAAGGCGGCCCCGAGAGCGGGATCGCCATCGATTTCCCAGAAGAATAAGCTATAATTTACTATAGTTTTATACTGCCGTTCCAAGCTAAAGATAGTCCCTGTAATAAGTCGTCGATCGCTGGCGTAAAAACGAAGGGAGATATGATCGTGAAAAAACTACGAATAACCTTGGTATTATTGATCATTTTTTCGAGCTTAACCATGAAGGGATCGGCATGTTCCATATCTCTTCTGGGAAACGACCAAAAAACCTTGATCGCCAGAAACATGGACTGGCCGGAACCAACCGGGATGGTCTTGAAGAACCTGAGTGGGATAGAGAAAACAGCCATGCTTTCCCCCGACGGTTCCACTCCGTATACTTGGACCTCCTCCTACGGAAGCATAACTTTCGACCTTGTGGTGGAGACTCGCTCGTATGGGGAGCTCAGCGCTCCCGGATGCGGACTCAACGAAGCGGGTTTCTATGCGGCCACGCTGTTCGTGGACCCGCCGAAATATCCCGGACCTGGAAGCAAGCCTTTTCTCAGCTGCATAGAGGTGGTAAGGGTTCTGCTGGACACTTGCTCAAACGTGTCGGAGGCTTTAAGCAAATTCAACGAATTCGGGATTACCGGATTGGTCATAGACGATGAGCTCTCCTGCGATATGCACTGGTTTCTCGCAGACAAAGAGGGAAACTGCGCCATCGTGGAATTCCCTCCGGAAAACTCGGGGACGATCTCAGTCAACTATCCGGGCAAAAAGTGCATGACCAACGATTATTACGGCCCCAGTTACGCCAACTTGGCTAGGTATCAGGGATTCGGAGGCACTCTGCCCATTCCTTCCGACGAACACAAAAGGACGTCCGACGTAAGATTCGTTCGCGACGTTTATTTTTCGGAAAAGGTAATGGCGAAAGAGGACATATCCAAAGACGACGGATTTTTCGTAATGGGAAAGGTGGCTCAGACGGAAGGGACCAAGGGCTCGGACTCGCCGACGGATTGGACCATCGTCTACGACCTTAAGGATCTCAATCTATCCTGGACCGCTGTAAATAACGAACTGCGAAGGGATATCGATCTTAACCGCCTTGACTTCTCTTCGTCGGGAAAGGTGACATCCATGGATATCCAGTCATCCGGCTCGGGAGACGTCACGTCGAACTTCGGCGAAAAAACCGAAGGGACCAGCAGCGGCTGTAACGTCGGAGCTACATCATGCACTCTGGCGCTTCTACTCGTCCCACTCGTGTTTATGGGGAAACGATAATAGAGAAACGTACAGGCCCCGCGGTTCTCAGAAC
>NZ_JAKGUE010000016.1 GCF_021568795.1 Dethiosulfovibrio faecalis | reverse complement strand
GACTTTGTTCATGAAAACCACCAGGGCGGGAACGTTCACCTGACGGGCCAGAAGCACGTGCTCCCTCGTCTGAGGCATCGGACCGTCCGCGGCCGAGACAACCAGGATGGCTCCGTCCATCTGTGCAGCTCCGGTGATCATGTTCTTGATGTAGTCGGCGTGTCCGGGGCAGTCGATGTGAGCGTAGTGACGCTTGTCCGTCTGATACTCGATGTGAGCGATGTTGATCGTTATTCCGCGCTCTCTCTCCTCAGGCGCCTTGTCGATGTCCTCGAACTTGGTGAAGTCGGCGAAACCCTCCGTGGACAGCGATTTCGAGATAGCCGCCGTCAAGGTCGTCTTGCCGTGGTCGATGTGACCGATGGTCCCTATGTTCAGATGCGGTTTTGTCCTTTCAAATTTCTCTTTTGCCATGGTACTCCCTCCTAATCAGAAGTCCTATTTCTTGAGGATCTCCTCGGCAACGCTTGCCGGGACGGCCTCATAGTGATCAAACTGCATGGTGTAGGTGGCTCGACCGGAGGTCTTGCTCCTTACGTCGGTGGCGTATCCAAACATCTCTCCCAAGGGAACGTATGCCTTTATCGCCCTGGCGTTGCCACGAATCTCCATGCCCTCGACTCTTCCGCGACGAGAGGAAAGGTCTCCCATGACGTCTCCGACGTATTCCTCGGGAGTCACTACCTCCACGAACATCACCGGCTCCATAAGGGTAGGCCCGGCTTTTCTCATGGCTTCCTTGAACGCCATGGACGCAGCGATCTTGAACGCCATCTCGGAGCTGTCGACATCGTGATAGCTTCCGTAAACCAGCGAGACCTTCACACCTATTACGGGGAAGCCTCCGAGTATACCGTTGGTGATGGATTCCTCCATACCCTTCTGTACAGCAGGTATGTATTCCCTCGGGATAACCCCACCGACGATCTTGTCCTCGAAGATGAACCCTTTGCCTTCCTCGAGAGGCTCCATGTCGATGACCACGTCTCCGTACTGACCGCGACCTCCGCTCTGACGAACGAACTTACCCTGAACCTGGGAGACCGCCTTGGTGATGGCCTCTCTGTAGGCGACCTGAGGACGGCCGACGTTGACCCCGACCTTGAACTCTCTCTTGAGACGGTCGACGATGATGTCGAGGTGAAGCTCTCCCATTCCGGAAATAACGGTCTGACCGGTCTCCTCGTCGTTGCGGACCACGAAGGTGGGATCCTCTTCGGCCAGAGCGATAAGCCCCTTGGAGAGCTTGTCTTTGTCGCTCTGGGTTATGGGCTCGACCGCCAGAGATATAACCGGCTCGGGGAATTCGAGGGTTTCGAGAACGATCGGCTTCTTCTCATCGCAGAGGGTATCGCCGGTCCTGGTGTTCTTGAGACTCGGAAGGGCGACTATCATGCCGGCGCCGGCCTCGTCTATGTCGGTTCTCTTGTTGGCGTGCATCTGCAGTATTCTGCCGATACGCTCCTTCTTGCGACTGCTCGGGTTGTAGAGGGACATCCCCGACTTAAGAACCCCCGAGTAAATCCTACAGAAGGTCAGCTTACCCACGAAGGGGTCCACCGCTATCTTGAAGGCCAGGGCGGATACTGGCTCGTCCTCGTTGGCGTGCCTCTCCAGCTCCGATCCGTCGTCGGGATCCACTCCCACTATAGCGGGAAGGTCCATGGGGCTTGGAAGATACGCCACTACGGCATCCAGAAGGGGCTGAACCCCTTTGTTCTTGAAGGCCGTCCCACACATCGCCGGGACGATATCGAGAGAGATGGTGCTCTTCCTGATGGCCGACCTGATCATGTCGTTGGAGACTTCCTCTCCCTCGAGGAAGAGGGCCATTATCTCCTCGTCAAAGTCGGACAGGGTCTCTATCATAGACTCCCTGTAGAGCTTTGCCTCTTCCATCATGTCCGCAGGGATCTCCTCCATAGTGGGCTCGGCACCCATCACGTCGGAAAAGAGAATCGCCTTCATCTCTATGAGATCGACGACCCCCTGAAACTCCTCCTCGGAACCTATCGGAAGCTGAAGAGGAACCGCGGTAGCCCCCAGCCTTTCCTTGAGCTGATCGACCACGGTAAGAAAGTTGGCTCCGACCCGATCCATCTTGTTGACGAAAGCTATACGAGGGACATGGTACTTATCGGCCTGACGCCACACGGTCTCGGACTGAGGCTCGACTCCGCCTACGGCACAGAATACCGATACGGCTCCGTCAAGAACCCTCATGGAACGTTCGACCTCGACGGTAAAGTCCACGTGCCCGGGTGTATCAATTATATTGATATTATGGCCCTTCCACTGACATGTGGTAGCAGCGGAAGTGATGGTTATGCCTCTCTCACGTTCCTGCTCCATCCAGTCCATGGTGGCCGCGCCCTCGTGAACCTCACCGATCTTGTAGTTCCGCCCGGTGTAGAACAGGATACGCTCGGTGGTGGTCGTCTTGCCTGCGTCTATATGCGCAGCTATTCCTATATTTCTTATCTTATGTAGATCCATTCCAGCCATAATTATCACCTAGGACACGTAACGTCGACTGACGAACATATCGTCAAGTGCTACCAACGGTAGTGAGCGAAGGCCCTGTTGGCCTCTGCCATCTTGTGGGTATCTTCCCTCTTCTTGATGGAGCTACCCTCGCCTTTGTAGGCATCGACAAACTCCCTGGAAAGCCTCTCGCTCATGGGCATACCCTTCTTGCCTCTGGAGTAGGAGATTATCCAACGGATGGCGAGAGCCTGGGCCCTTGCGGGCGCAACTTCCACGGGGACCTGATAGGTCGCACCACCGACCCTGCGGGAACGAACCTCGACGAGAGGCTTGACGTTCTCCATGGCCTTATTGAAGACCTCGATAGGCTCCACACCCAGTTTTTCGGCGGCTTTATCGAGAGCCTCGTAGACTATCCTCTCGGCGGTGCTTTTCTTACCGTCGAGCATGACCTTATTGATGAACTTAGTGACAGCGAGGTTGCCGAATCTAGTATCCAGCAACGAATCTCTCTTTCTCACATGCCCTTTACGCGGCATGACACTACCTCCTTATACCCTTTTAGGACTTGGGACGACGGGCACCGTATTTGGAACGGCTCCGACGACGACCCTCGACACCGCCGCAATCAAGGGTACCGCGTACGATGTGATAGCGCACACCGGGAAGGTCCTTGACTCGACCACCCCTGACCAGGACGACAGAGTGCTCCTGCAGATTATGGCCGACTCCCGGTATGTACGAGGTCACCTCGATACCGTTGGTCAGACGCACACGGGCGACTTTTCTCAAAGCCGAGTTAGGCTTCTTTGGAGTGATCGTATAGACTCGCGTACAGACCCCTCTTCGCGCCGGACAATTCTGCAACGCCGGGGAGTCGGATTTCTTGACCTTATCACTCCGACCTTTCCGGACTAGCTGGTTGATTGTTGGCACTACGTTACCTCCTTCCAGATATTCTTATATGCTTTCTTAACAGCGGTCGTCCGCTGCAAAGCCGCAGTAGCTGCGCCCCTATCTATGACGCAAGCCCTACCCAGAGATGCCATAGACTCGACCGTCTCCATAGGAACCCCTCGCTCGGAACACATACGGGAAATCTCCTGAATCATCGAAACGTCGGCGTCGGCAGCGATGAAGACTTTACGGACGTTGTCCCTCGAAAGCTCGCGACGGACCTGTTTGAAACCGACTAATCGTCTACCCTCGGCCAACTCCGCTACGTTCATCATAAAACCTCCTGAGCATAGGCACCGGGTAATGATAACAACGACCTGATGCTATGTCAAGAAACATAACACCAGGTCGAGCTTTATTTCGAAAGATTATTCGTTTTTAGGACTCTTTTTCGTTGACCGCGATCTTTCGGAAATCCTCCACTCCCGTTCCAGCCGGGATGAGGTGACCGATTATCACGTTCTCCTTCAAACCTACGAGGTTATCGACCTGACAACGGACCGCTGCACCAGCCAGTACCTGAGCAGTCTGCTGGAAGGACGCCGCACTCAGGAAACTGTCCGTGGCCAGAGCGGCTTTCGTTATGCCGTGAATGAACTTCCGGCACTCGGGGTTTTGCCTGAGCTTGCGAACGAAGGTAACTCTGGAGACTATGTTTCTGGTCTCGTTGTTACAGTGAATAGGCCTTATGACCAGTTCCTCCGGATCAGCTGCGACCAACTCATCCAGAAGGGTTTTATTTATCTCCTGGCCTGAGTCGGCTGCGATCCTTCCGTCAACCTCTACCCTGTCCAGCAGGACCTTTCCATAACAGGTCTCAGCTATGACCTCCTTGAGGATGTTCTCCCTCGTGATTATATCCTCACCTATCGAGATGGCCGCAAGATCTCCGTCTATTATCCCTCGAACTACGCTGCCGTCGACGAGCTGAGGCCTTGAGGATAACGCATTGCCCTGGGAATCTATGGCCTGCCTCAGAGGTTTACCCCATATCCTGGCCAGGAGTCTTTCCTGCATTGCATCGGAGACACTGATCCTCTCGATCCCCTTCCATACCTTGACGGAGGGCACGTCGTTTATCCTTAACAATGCGGCTATTTCCTCCGTGACCATATGGTCCTTGAGGGCGACGGCTTGACCGTCCACCACGACGTCCTCCGCAAGATAGGCCGAGTCAACCAGCTTCTCTATTACCTCCACGTCCCTGACCCTCAAGGGTCGGGGTTCCTGAGAGGTCACCACCGACAACTGTCCAAGTGTAAGAGGCTGCCCCGATTCGACGACCTTTCCATCCCTGGATTCGAAGGGATCGATAAGCTCGAATCCCTTGAGCTCTTTTCTGAAAGAGGCCTCTCCCGCCACGATCCTAAGAGGTCCGACCTCATCGGTCACGTTTATCTCCGTCACCGGCGCTCCAGGAGTCAGGATCGACCTTATGAGCTCCTCGTCCATGGGCTGATCTTTTTTCTTGCTCAGATCCGTTTTGACGGCTCCGGCAATTCCCTGGAAGATTTTACCGGAGAAGATCTTGACCGCCTCGTGTATGTTGTTCTCGTTTTCCTCCAGTATTACCTTTTCCTCGGCCTCCACGTCACCGGCCCAGACCAGATCTCCAGCCACGAAGGCTGTGTCCCCTTCATCGACGACCCTCAGTCTGTTAACAGGAGCGACCTTTCTGAGGATTACCTCTATATGTTTGTTGTTGATGGAGACGCCTTGAGATCGGTAGACCTCCTGAATGCTGTCCACCAGGTATTTCTGAACCTCTTCCTGTCCAAGCACCTCGAGAAGTTGCTGAGGATCGATATAGCCCTCTGTCAGCTTCGTCGAACGGTAGACAGGCTCGCCCTCTTCGACCAGAAGGTTCTGCGACGAAGGGATGGTGTGGGTGATCTTCTGTTCGTTCCCGGGCTCCTCGGAGGTTATTATTACCTTGCGCTTGCCCTCCATCTCCCGAATTTCGATCACCTTGCCGTCCACACCGGCAAGGACGGAGACTTTTTTGGGACGACGGGCCTCGAAAAGCTGCTCTATCCTCGGAAGCCCCTGGGTGATGTCCTCACCGGTAATCCTGACTCCCCCGGTATGGAAGGTCCTCATGGTGAGCTGGGTTCCAGGTTCACCGATAGACTGGGCGGCAACGACCCCTACAGCCTCTCCTATGTCGACGACGGAACGGGTAGCCAGGTCGACACCGTAGCACTTCTGACATATACCGTGTCTGGTTGTGCAGGTCATGGGGCTTCTTACCCAGATCTCCTTGAATCCGCAGGAATCTATCCGGGAAGCCAGATCCGGAGTTATGATCTCACCGGCTCCGACTATAAGATCTCCGGTCTCGGGATCGTTGACATCGTTAAGAGACGTCCTGCCGGCTATCCTCTCGCTGATGGGGATGACCGTCTTGCCGTCGCTCTCCAAAGGCTCTATCTTGACACCTTTGTCCGTTCCACAGTCTTCCTCGGTTATTATGACGTCCTGAGATACATCGACGAGACGTCGGGTCAGATAACCAGACTTGGCCGTACGAAGAGCGGTATCGGCCAGCCCCTTTCTGGCTCCATGAGTGGAGATAAAATACTCCAACATGTTCATTCCCTCACGGAAGTTGGTGGTGATGGGGTAATCTATTATTCGACCGGTCGGGTCGGCCATAAGGCCTCGGATTCCGGCCATCTGAGCCAGCTGTCCTCGGCTTCCCCTGGCTCCGGAGTCCACCATCATCCTGACCGGGTTATCGTGCCCCATGTGGTTCAGGATTGCGTTTCCGACATCGGCGGCCGCCTTGGACCACAGGGTCTCCTTCTGAAGGAGGTATTCGTCCTCCGAAAGAACCCCCATATCGTACTGGTTTCTTATCTCGTCGTCCTCTACCAGAGAAGTGGAGACCACGTCCTCTTTTTCCTTGGGTATTACGACGTCGGTGACGCAGAAGCTTATACCACTCAGGGTAGCCCAGTGATAGCCGAGCCCCTTTATAGAGTCCAACATCTCGACCATTTCCTGACGGGAGACCTGGTTGTAACCGAGGTCCAGCAACCTGCTGAGATCCTTCTTGCCCAGCTGACCGTCGAGGAATCGAAGTTTTTTAGGGAGATAGCTGTTGAAAAGGACCCTTCCCGGCGAGGTCTCGAACCATTTTCCGTTTTCGTCCAGGAAGGAGACTCCCCATTGAGCGACCTTGTCCTTCCAGTTACCCCATTCGTGGTTCCATCTCATGCGAATTCTGGCGTTCACATGCACAACCCCGTGATCCAGAGCGGTTAAAACGTCGTCGAAGCTATCAAAGTATTTGCCCTCTCCGGTCATACCCTCTCTGAGATTGGTCAGGTAATATATCCCCAATATTATGTCCTGCGAGGGAGCCACTATGGGCTTCCCGCTGGCGGGGGAGAGTATGTTGTTGGCGGAGAGCATGAGCATCCTGGCCTCCGCCTGGGCTTCCACGGAGAGAGGTACGTGTACTGCCATCTGATCTCCGTCGAAATCGGCGTTGAAAGCTGTACAGACCAAGGGGTGAAGCCGTATGGCCTTACCCTCCATCAAGACAGGCTCGAAGGCCTGGATGCCCAATCTGTGAAGCGTAGGAGCTCTGTTCAGCATCACGGGGTGATCCTTTATGATCTCCTCCAGAATGGCCCAGATCTCCTCCTTGCCTCTTTCGATCATCCTTTTGCCGCTCTTGACGTTCGGAGCTATGCCTAGATCCACCAGTTTCTGTATTACGAAGGGCTTGAACAGCTCCAGAGCCATCTGCTTGGGAAGGCCGCACTGGTATATCTTTAAATTGGGCCCTATCGTTATAACAGAACGACCGGAGTAGTCCACTCGCTTACCGAGCAAATTCTGACGGAAACGCCCCTTCTTACCTCTCAACAAATCGGAGAGACTCTTGAGGGGACGATTGCCGGCCCCCAGCACCGCCTTGCCCATTCTACCGTTGTCGATCAGCGCGTCGACCGACTCCTGGAGCATCCTCTTTTCGTTCCTGACTATTATCTCCGGAGCCCTGAGTTCCTGGAGCTTTCTCAGTCGGTTGTTTCTGTTTATGACCCTGCGATACAGGTCGTTAAGGTCCGAGGTGGCAAAACGCCCTCCGTCGAGCTGAACCATGGGACGAAGGTCCGGAGGTATGACCGGCAGAACCTCGAGCACCATGGATTGAGGGTTGCAATCACCCTTGCGAAAATCCTCTACGACCTGGAGTCTCTTGACCAACTTTCGACGTTTCTGGCCGGAAGTCTCGGATAACTCTTCCCTGAGTTCCTGGGCCAGGTGGTCCATGTCCAGGGTATCGAGCATCTCCCTGACACCTTCCGCACCTATGCCGGCTCGAAATTTCTTGTCGTAGTGGCTACAGAGATGCTGTTCTCTGTCCAGTATCACGTCACCGTCGTCGAAGGGGGACTCGCTGCCGTCTATCACCAGGAAACAGGGATCCTCCACGACCACCGTCTCGAGCTGAGCGGTAAAGCGTTCCGGATAGCGCTCCTGAAAGAGGTTGAACTCGCTGGTGGATATAACGTCACCCTTAGAGAAAGGGAGCTTGGCAACCGACGTGACGACAAACCCCTCCTGGTTGCCCGACATGGCCCTCTCTACCGTTACGTCCAGCCCTTCTTCTTTTAACGACCGATATTCATCTCCGGACAGGATCGACTCGAGCTCGATCTCGACTCCCTCGCCGCAGCCTTTCACGACAAAGGCAGGCTCGGCGGAAAAGGATTCGTCGCCGTAATCGGCCTTGTAACGACTTATCTGAGAGGACGATACGATGTCGCCCTCCGATATGGGGACATCGTCGACCGATACGACCCTATAGGCCTCCTCTGCCTTGAACTTCGGGTCGTAATGACAATGAAGTCTGACCTCGCTTTCGGAGACCACGTCTCCCCTCTTGGCGAGATCGGATCTCTTGCCCTCTATGACTACCTTGAAGGCCGGCTCCCTTTTTCTGATGGGAGCGAAGTAGACCACCTTCTCCAGCATCTTCGTGGCGGTACCCAGCAACAGACTGAGTCTGCTGGGGATTCCCCGGAGATACCATATATGGACGACAGGGGCGGCCAGCTCGATGTGGCCCATTCTCTCTCGACGAACGCGGTTATCTGTGACCTCCACGCCGCATCGATCGCATATCACGCCCTTGAATTTCGGACCGCTTTTCTTGTACTTGCCGCAGGCGCATTCAAAACTTTTAGTGGGTCCGAAGATACGCTCGCAGAAAAGGCCGTCTTTCTCGGGCCTCAAGGTCCGGTAGTTGATGGTCTCGGGTTTCTTGACCTCTCCGGTGGAAAGTCCCCTTATCTCTCCGGGACTGGCAAGACGTACCCTGACTCCGACGATCTCGCGACGGGTCATCGTTAGCGGTCAGCTCCTTTCGCATCATCGTTCTCGACTGTGGAACTATCCGAGGCGTTCTCCGTCGACACCTCATCGCCGTCGTTTTGCCCCTTGTCGGAGGCATTATCTTCCTTGGCGCTGGGCTCTCCGTTCCCGAAGATCATCTCCTCCATCTCCTTCGGTGTAGGAGCAGATGCCGCCTCCGGAGCAACGGCCGGAACGACCTCCACCTTGGGCGGAATGGGAGCGGAGTTGCTCTGTTCGTCGTCCTCGTCGGGAAGAAGAGGACCGATGGTGCCGTCGTTGTACTCTATATCGACCCCCAAGCCCAGCCCCTCGAGCTCTTTTACAAGAACCTTGAAGCTCTCGGGAACCCCCGGCCTGGTCAGATTCTGACCTTTTACGATTTTCTCGTAGGTCTTGAGTCGACCGTGGATATCGTCGGATTTTACCGTCAACATTTCCTGAAGGACATGAGCGGCTCCGTACCCCTGAAGGGCCCAGACCTCCATCTCTCCGAAGCGCTGTCCGCCGAACTGGGCCTTACCGCCCAGAGGCTGTTGGGTTATGAGACTGTAAGGTCCTATGGATCGAGCGTGCAGTTTATCGTCCACCAGGTGATTAAGCTTCAGCATGTACATGTGCCCAACGGTGGTCTTGTACTCCATGGGCTCCCCGGTTCTACCGTCTATGAGCTGCATGGTCCCGCCTCTGGTCAGAGAGGAGTAGTCCGGGTTCTCCTGACTGAGTTTATCGAGCAGATCGTAGATCTCGTCTTCCTGTGCCCCTTCGAAAACCGGAGTAGCTACGTGCCAGTCGTTGGCAACTGCCACGGTGGCAAGTATGGTCTCGAGAACCTGTCCGAGGTTCATTCGACTCGGAACCCCGAGGGGGTTGAGGCAGACGTCCACGGGAGTTCCGTCGGGAAGATAGGGCATATCCTCTACGGGAAGGACCCTGGAAACGACCCCCTTGTTGCCGTGACGTCCGGACATCTTGTCTCCGACGGTGATCTTCCTGAGCTGGGCCACGTAGACCTTGACCACCTCGTTGACACCGGGACTGAGGGAGTCGCTATTCTCGTCCTTGTTCAGTTTCTTGACCGCGACGACCTTTCCTCTGGCTCCATGGGGAACGTGAAGTGACGTGTCCCTGACCTCTCTGGCTTTTTCGCCGAAGATGGCCCTGAGCAACTTCTCCTCCGGAGACTGATCCGACTCGCCCTTGGGGGTCACCTTTCCGACCAGGATATCCCCGGCGTTGACCTCGGCTCCGACGCGAACCACTCCGAACTCGTCGAGGTCTTTAAGCGCGTCCTCTCCGACGTTCGGGATATCCCTGGTTATCTCCTCCGGCCCGAGCTTGGTGTCCCTGGCGTCCATCTCGTATTCCTCTATGTGTATGGAGGTAAAGAAATCCTCCTTTACCAATCTCTCGCTGAGGAGGATGGCATCCTCGTAGTTGTACCCCTCCCAGGGAATAAAGGCAATGAGAACGTTGCGTCCAAGAGCCAGCTCTCCCTGGTCCACCGACTGCCCGTCGGCCATTATCTCGCCTTTGGAGACGACATCGCCCTTCGAGACCGTAGGCTTCTGATGGATGATGGTACCCTGATTGGACCTCTTGAACTTCTGAAGAGACATGGAACGATATACTCCCAGGTCGCTTCTTATCTCTATTCTATCTGCGTCTACATAGGTGACTACTCCGTCCTCTGGAGCCACCACGCAGGAGCCAGAGTCCTTTGCTATCCTGCCCTCCATGCCGGTCCCGACCCTCGGAGCCTCTGGAAGTAGAAGCGGGACGGCCTGACGTTGCATGTTCGAGCCCATCAAGGCTCTATTGGCATCGTCATGCTCCAGAAAAGGGATCAAAGCCGTCGAGGCAGAGACGATCTGCTTAGGAGATATGTCCAGATAGTCGATCTTCTCCTTAGGAACCTCGACTATGCGCCCTCTGTAACGGGCGTAGCAGTACTCCTCGGAAAGACGACCGGTACTTTCGTCGTAAGGGGTATTAGCCCTTCCCACGTAGGCGTTGTCCTCCTCGTCCGCTGCCAGGTAGACGACGTCCTCGGGATTCAACGATACAACGCCCTCTGCCACGGGACGACGAGGGGTAACCAGGAAACCGTATTGGTTGACCTTTGAATAGGTAGACAGAGACGTGACCAACCCGATATTGGGCCCCTCGGGGGTCTCGATGGGGCAGATACGGCCATAGTGGGTGTAATGGACGTCTCTAGCCTCGAAGCCAGCCCTTTCTCTGCTAAGACCTCCCGGTCCCAGGGCGGAAAGCCTCCGCCTGTGGGTCAGTTCGGACAGGGGGTTGTTCTGGTCCATGTACTGCGACAGCTGCCCCGAACCGAAGAACTCCCTGAGGGCCGCCGATATGGGCCTGACGTTTATGAGGTCCCTGGCCATTGCCTTGGTGAGATCCGCCACGGTGGTCATACGCTCTTTGGCTCTTCTCTCCATCCGCAGAAGGCCTATTCTGACCTGATTCTGAAGAAGCTCGCCTACGGAACGGACCCTTCTGTTGCCGAGGTGGTCGATATCGTCGGGGAACTCCTCGGTGACGTCGGGGAAGGAGACCACGTCCCTCTGCTCCTCCGTGTCCCTGAGGACGATTATTCCCTTGACGATTCTCACCAGGTCGTCTATCGTGAGCAGGTACTCCCTGTCGGGAAGGTCCAGCTTCAGCCGTCTGTTGAGCTTGTAACGACCGACACGGCCCAGAGTATAACGACGGGAATCGAAGAACAGGCTGTCTATGTACTCTCTGGCGTTCTCTATTCTGGCCGGATCGTTAGGACGAAGCCTGCGGAATATCTCCAACATAGCCTCGTCGCTGTTGTTGGTAAAATCCTTCTCCAAGGTAGCGGCGAAAACGGGGTTGACGTCCCATACCTTTACCCTAGTCCGACCGAGATCCCAGAGCCGTTCTAGCTCTTCCTTCCCGATACGCTCCTCCTTGCGGATTACGACGTTTCCGCTCTCGTCCAATACGGTCTCGCCGAGAAGCCTGCCGATCAGAAGCTCCTCCGATATGTCGACCTCCTCTATCTCCCCCCCGAAAAGACGAAGCATCTCCTCGTTGGACGAGACTCCGAAAGCCTTTAGAAGAAGGGTTCCGGGAAGTTTCTTACGGTTGTCTATATTGACGTGGAGAGCATCTCCGCTCCCCATGGCAAACTCCAGCCAGGCCCCTCTATCGGGGATTATCTTTGCGGTGAAGGTCTCGGCCACCGGAGCGGAATAGTCCACCTTGAAGTAGATCCCCGCGGAGCGGGCAAGCTGATTGACGACGACCCTTTCGGTTCCGTTGATGATGAAGGTTCCCCTCTCTGTCATCATCGGAAAGTCGCCGAGAAAGATCTCCTCTTCCTTGATCTCCAGGTTCTTCCTGTTTACGAGTCTTATGGTGGCTCGGACGGGCCGATGCCAGGTACAGTCCTTCTGTTGCGACTCCTCCTGTGTGGTGGCTGGCCTGTCCAGATAGTATCGGACGAACTCCAGGGCAAAGGAGCCGTCGTAACTTTCAATCGGGAAAATCTCGTCGAGAAGTTCCTGAAGCCCTACGCTGTCCCTTTTGTCGGGATCGACATCCTCCTGAAAAAAGCTTCGGTAGGAATCTCGCTGCACCTCGACCATATCCGGGATCTCCACTAGATCTCGGACACGCCCAAAGGTGAGGCGGCTGCGCTTTTTGCCCACGGGTACGAATTCGGCCATTAGGCTGACGACCTCCCTGTGTCTCTAAAAGTGAGGGTAAACTCTCCATGCTGACGAACAACAAAAATAACAAAAAGGTCGCATTATGTCAACGACACAATACGACCTGATACACACTTGGCGATCCAATCGTGCATAGCACCCCTATTGGATGGTGCCCGGGAGGAGACTCGAACTCCTACAGGCAAATGCCCACTAGAACCTGAATCTAGCGCGTCTACCAATTCCGCCACCCGGGCGTATCTTCGGAACGAGATGTATTCTATCAGTCGAACCTCCGATTTGCAAGTACTTTATCGTTTTTCGAGGTCAGGGACCTCAACGATCGCCGGAAGCTCTGCGAAGTCTGTCCCTTAGGGCCAGTCCTATTCCATCAGAATCGGGCCACTGGGCCACTATAGGCCCATCCCACTCTCGTTCCAACTCTCTCAGGGCGGAAAAAAGACCTCTTCCATAGCTCTCGACGGAATCGAAGATTATCGACTTATCCACCGGAAAAACCGGCTCGACCATGCCTATATAACGGCATATTCCGCCAAAATCAGGGCGGCCGTTCTCCTCAGGTACCCATAAAAAAAGCGGGACCGAAGGAGCGTAATGACGATACCTGGTACCGGGAGATCTCTTAAGTTCCAGATCTCCGACCGGAAGAGCTATCTCGCCCAAAAGATCCACCAGAGCCTCCACCGAAAGTCCGCCGGGTCTAAGCAAGACAGGGACCTCTCCGGTAACGTCCAATACGGTTGACTCCAGCCCCACGTCGGTGGATCCTCCGTCTATTATCAGATCTACCCTGTCTTCAAGGTCTCGAGCCACCGTCTCCGCATCCGTAGGACTGGGCCTCCCGCTGGTGTTGGCGCTGGGAGCAGCGATGGGAAATGGGCAGGCCTGGAGAAGGGCCAGCGCCACGGGATGAGAGGGCATTCGGACTCCCACCGTGTCCAAACCAGCGGTAACCTCTGGAGGTACGATGGGCAAGGCGGGCAACACCAGTGTAAGAGGGCCGGGCCAGAGGTTTTTCATGATCATATCAGCTCGATCGTCCACCTCGGCTACCTTTCTCACCGACTCTGGATCTCCGACGTGCAATATCAAAGGGTTGTCCGACGGTCGGCCCTTAGCCTCGAATATGCCAGAGACGGCCTTTCCGTCGAGCCCGTCGGCACCCAGTCCGTAGACCGTCTCGGTGGGGAACCCAACCAAACCTCCCGCCTTGAGGATGGAGACCGCCCTATCGATGACCTCCCTATCGGGGTTCCAGCGATCTACCTTTATCGGCACCCTCATAGAGCCTTACCCGTGGAAAAAAGCTCGTGGAAACCGTCCCGAAACTGAGGAAAACGCCCTTCCAGTATGGCCTCTCTGGCTCCCTTCATGAGAGATATCAGGTATCTGAGGTTATGCCAGCTGCACAGCCTGGCTCCGAGCATCTCACCGGACCTGTAGAGGTGCCTGATATAGGCCCTGGAGAACTCTCTACAGGCGTAACAGTCGCAGTCAGGATCTATCGGTCCCCAATCCTCCTCGAAGCGACTGTGTTTGATGTTGAACTTGCCTCTGGAGGTCAGGAGCGTGCCGTTGCGACCGTTTCTGGTGGGCAACACACAGTCGAACATATCCACTCCCCTCGCAACCCCCTCCACCAGGTTGGTGGGAAAACCGACTCCCATCAGATACCTCGGTTTTTCCTGCGGCAAAATCGGATTCAACAGATCCAGAATGCGGTACATTTCATCGTGACTTTCTCCCACGGAAAGTCCTCCGATGGAGTACCCCGGGAAATCCATCGATATGAGCTCTTTGGCACAGTCTTTTCTCAGATCGTCGAAGAGAGCCCCCTGGACTATCCCGAAAAGCGCCTGATCGTCCCTACGGTGTACTTCCTTGCATCGTCTCGCCCACCTCAGGGTTCTCTCTACGCTTTTTCTCGCCGTTTTCTCGTCGCAGGGCAACTCTACGCATTGATCGAAACACATGGCTATGTCGCTGCCCAATCCCTCCTGGACCCTGGTAGCCAACTCGGGGGTCATGAAGTGTCTGCTTCCGTCCAGATGGGAGGAGAACTCGACTCCGTCCTCTTTGATGCGGTTTATTCCGGAGAGAGAGAAGACCTGAAACCCTCCGCTGTCGGTAAGTATCGGGCGATGCCAGTTCATGAAACGATGGAGCCCGCCTGCTTTCTCTATCAGCTCCACTCCCGGCCTAAGGTAGAGATGGTAGGTGTTGGAGAGGACTATCTGGGCCTCTATCTCCTCCATCTCCCTGGGAGACATCGCCTTTACCGTTGCCCTGGTTCCGACCGGCATGAACACCGGCGTCTCTATTACTCCGTGAGGGGTTACGAGCTCTCCCGCTCTGGCTCCGGTCTCGGGACATACCGCCTGGACTCTGAACTCGAACATCATTCGTTCTCCCATCGATATAAATTCATACCGTTGGTCCACACCGCATCGGCCACAACGGAATCCCGAACCCTCAAGACCTCCGCCGCAGCCTTGTATATCAAGGGCATGTTAAGAGGGCTGTTGGTCTTACCCCTGAGGGGAACCGGAGCGAGCCAAGGGGAGTCCGTCTCAAGGATGATCCTGTCAATAGGGCAGGACGCCAGGCATTCCCTTATACCGTCGGCCCTCTTGAATGTTATCATTCCGCCGAAGCCCAGGTAGAACCCCAGATCCAGACAGGATTTCGCTTCCTTTAGTGAACCGGAGAAACAGTGGACCACAGCCCGTTCAGGACCAACGGGATAATCCCTCAATATGGAGAAAAAATCGTCGAAGGCATCCCTAACGTGGAAGACGATCGGAAGATCCGCCTCCTCGGCCCATAGGATCTGGGATATCATGACGTCGCGTTGAACCTTGACAGGCGAATAATTATAGTGATAGTCCAGACCTACCTCCCCTATTGCGACCACGACAGGGTCTTTAGCCAGATCCGTAAGTGCCTCCGGCAAGGAAGAACCGACGGACGAGGCATCGTGGGGATGAACCCCCACCGATGCCCTGACTCCCGAGTCGAAGTGCCCCCTCGATATGGAGATGGCCTCCTCGCTGGTCCGAAGGTCGGTTCCCACCACCAACATCCTCTCGACTCCGGCGGAACGAGCTTCGTCTATATGACGCTCTAGCTCCCCCCTAAGCTCCGGCGAGTTGAGATGGCAATGTCCGTCTATGTAAGGCGTCATATGGGAGATTCGACCTAATGAACCCTGCTGCCCAGAGGTATATCCTCAAAGGGGGCCAGTAGGGACAGCCCGTCGTGCCCCGGCAGAGATGCGGCCAAAAGCATTCCGTCGCTCTGAACACCACACATCTTGGCTGGTTTCAGGTTGGCCACGACGACTATTTTATGTCCCTGAAGCTCTTCGGCGGTGAAGTCTTCCTTGAGGCTGGAGACTATAGTTCTCCTCTCGTATCCCAGATCGATCTCGAGCTTATACAGCCTCCTGGCCCTGGGAACCTCCTCCACCTTCACTATCTGGGCTACCCTGAGCTCTATCTTGGCGAAATCGTCTATGGTTATCTGAGGTTCGTGCTCCCCCGGATCGACTACCTTGCCTTTTGCGATATCCCTCTTGTTTTTTGCTTCCTCCCATTCCTTCATGTCTATCCTGGGAAACAGCACATCCTTGCTCCTGTGGACGGATAACATGCCGGCGGTAGGCTCTCCCCAGCGGTAGTGTTCCCACTGGAGGTTGGCGGGGTCGCCGCAGAAGCCAAGCTGAGACCAGACCCTATGACCGGTCTCTGGCATGAAGGGAGATATCATCATGGATACCAACTTAAGGCTCTCCACAAGTCCCCACAGCACGGCGTCCAGAGGCTCTTTAGACCCTTCGTTGCCTAATTTCCAAGGCATGGTCTCGTCTATGTATTTATTTGCCCTTCCGATAAGCCCCCAGGCGGCCTTGAGAGCTTCGTCGAAGGCGAAATCGTCCATCTTTTCCCTGTAGGTCTCGAGCGCTTTTCTAGCCACCTCGGAAAGCTCTATGTCAAGGGGCGAGAGATCGGAGGGACTCGGCACTATCCCGTCCCTGTATTTCAAAACCATCGACACGGTCCGGCTGAGGAGATTCCCCAGGTCGTTGGCCAGATCGGAGTTGATCCTCTGTGCCATGGCGGCCTCGGAGAAGTCTCCGTCCATACCGAAGGGGACCTGTCGCAACAGGAAGTATCGGAAAGCGTCGGCACCGTAGAGATCGACCATCTCGAAGGGATCCACCACGTTGCCCTTGGACTTGGACATTTTCTCCCCCTCCATGGTCCACCACCCGTGGGAGAAGACCCTGACGGGAGGTTTCAGTCCCAGGGCCATCACCATGATGGGCCAGATGACGCAGTGGAAACGTATTATGTCCTTCGCCATGAGATGATGAACGTTGGGCCAGAATGCCGCCAGTTTCTCCGGGTCGTCCTCGTAACCGCAGGCAGTGAGGTAGTTTATAAGGGCGTCGAACCAAACGTATATGACGTGTTTCTCGTCCCCCGGAACTGGAATGCCCCAGGATATGGAGGTTCGGGAAACCGACTGATCCCTGAGGCCACTTTTGATAAAGCTGACTATCTCGTTGTAGCGAGTCTTGGGCATTATAGCCTTCAGATTCTCCTCGTAATACTTCAAAAGTCTGTCGGCGTAGCGGGAGGTCTTGAAGAAGTAGCTTTCCTCCTCCATCTCCACTAAGGGACGACCGCAATCAGGGCAGGTGTTGTTCTCTCCCATGCTGCTCTCGGGAACGTAGGTCTCGCAGGGCACGCAGTATAGGCCCTTGTAGGTCCCCTTGTAGATATCCCCCTGGTCCATGAGTTTGGAGAATATGGACTGGACAACCCTCTCATGCCTCTTTTCGGTGGTTCTGATAAAATCGTCGTTGGATATATTCAACACGGGCAAAAGCCTCTTGAAGTTCTCCGCCATCTCGTCCGTAAGTTCCTGGGCGGTCATCCCCTTGGCCTTGGCACTCTCGTAGATTTTCTGTCCATGCTCGTCCGTTCCGGTGAGAAAAAACACATTGTAGCCGTCCATCCTCTTGTAACGGGACATAACGTCCGCCCCTATGGTGGTATAGGCGTGACCGATATGAGGCACGTCGTTGACGTAATAGATCGGCGTGGTTATGTAAAAGTGCTTGGAATCTGACATGATCTCGACCTCCTGCAAAAGTAAAACTCCCTCTATTTTATCCCCTTTTGTCCTAGGAGCCATTTTTTTATCGGGTTTTTCGGTATTCCCAGTTCCTCCGAAAGAATCGAGGTAACGTCCTTCAGGGACATCCCCTTCTGGGCCATATCGAGAGCCCTCTCTTTCCACCGGGCCTCTTCGTCTCCGGAATCAACGGAGGCCCCCTCCACGACCAGGACCATCTCCCCCTTTAATCCCGACTCGGCCTTTCGGAGAACTGCCGTCAAGGATCCCCGCAAGGCTTCCTGATGGATCTTGCTGATCTCCCTTACCAGAGCCGATTTTCTGTCCCCGAAGACGGATATCATCGATTCGAGATGTCTAACGACCTTGTGTGGCGACACGTAGAAGACCAGCGTCCAGGGGATGTCCTTGAGCCCTGTCAACTCTCTGATCCTGTCACCTTCCCTGTCGGACAGGAACCCGAAAAACAGAAAGGGATGGGGAGGAAGCCCCGACAAAATCAGGGCCGGTACGAAGGCGGTCGCCCCGGGAAGGACGTCTATCTCGAAGCCTTCGTCCACGGCTTTTCTTACGATCTCGTATCCCGGATCGGATATGCCGGGGGTTCCCGCATCGGATATCAGAGCCACTCTTTTATCTCGAGCCAGAAGATCCAACAGCTCCTCCGACCTGCCGGCTTCATTGTGTTTATGATACGAGAGCAGCCTGGCGTCTATTCCGTGACGTTTGAGGAGCAACCCAGAGTGTCTGGTGTCCTCGCAGGCCACGACATCGGCCTTTCCAAGTTCCTCCAGAGCTCGCAAGGTTATGTCGTCCATGTTGCCCACCGGGGTCGGTATAACTATCAGGGGCATGGCGATCCCTCCGGGGAGTAGAAATCCAGCAGCTCCTCGGTGTAGTTACCGCCGTCGTCGTTTATCCTCAGAGGAGGAAGAAGCCTTATGCCTGGAGAGGCCGACCGGAGGGCCTTCACCAGAAAGACGGAGGCGTCCTTGCCCTCTCTGGGATGGACGGCCCTTAAAGCTTTAGGTTCCACCCCGCGGGACCTGAGGGCACAGAGTAAGTCCACCAGCCTCTCGGCGGCAAAGACGAAGTAGGCTCTTCCCTTGTCTCCCAAAAGATACCGGCAGGCCTCCGCCACGTCCTCCACGGAACAGGCCACTCCGTGTCTCGCCAGCACGTTTTCCGATCTGTTGCCGGTCCTGTGTCTGATCGGATCGCCGTATGGAGGGTTTGCCACTACGACGTCGAATCCCTGAGGGGGTAGTATTTTATGTATTTCCCGTAGGTCTCCGTGTATAAAAGAGGCCCTGTCCGATAGTTCGTTGAGCTCCCGGTTTTTCTCCGCCATATGGACCAGGTTTTCCTGTATATCCAGGCCGACCACGGAAATTTCCTTTCTCTTAGCCAGAATTAGGGAGACGGCACCGTGAGCGCAACCCAGCTCACAGACCCTCTCGCCTCTACGAACCTTCGAAAACCCCGCGAGAAGGACCGTATCGACGTTTACCCTCGGCCCCTTTAAAGGCTGCAACAATTTTATATTCACGCCGTTTATGGAATCTTCGCTTATGGACTTAAGGTTTATCATAGCCAATCCTCCAGTCTGACCCCTACTATCTGGGATAGGCCGGGCTCGGACATGGTGACGCCGTACATGACGTCGGCCCTCTCCATGGTCTGTCGACGATGGGTCATCGCCAATATCTGAAGGGAGGACGCGTAATCCGAGACTATACCGGCAAATCTCCCAAGGTTGACCTCATCCAACGCGGCGTCCACCTCGTCCAGCACCACCATTGGCACATGGGCTACCTCCATAGAGGCAAAAAGTAGCGAGAGAGCTGTGAGGGTCTGCTCTCCTCCTGAGAGCTGGGCCAGATAAGCAGATCCTTTTCCGGGGGGACGGGCCACTATATCGACGCCGGAGTCCCAAAGTCCTCCATCCTCCTGGAGCCTAAGATGGGCCTCGCCTCCGCCGAACAATCGCTGAAAAAGACCGTTGAACCGAAGATCTATCTTCTCCAGGGCGTTTCCAAACAGCTCCCCCGCCTGAAGATCTGTGGTCTCCACGAGTGAGCGAAGTTCCAATATGCCGGAGGAGACGTCCTCGGTCTGTTCGCGATAGTATTCTATCCGGCCTTCCAGGGATTGGTCCTCCGACAGAGCGCCTCTATCGAAGTCCCCCAGAGCTGCCATAGCGTTTTCCAGCCTCTTTACCTTCCGTTCCGTCTCGTCCAGATCGCCCTCGACCGTATCCCCCTCGGGAAGGTAAGGATATCGGGACTCCCAGGATTCCACAAGATCTTCCAGGCGACTGGCTACCCTGTCTTTTTTCTGCTCCAACCACGATACGGTTTTCTCTCCGTCGTCCGACCTTTCCGAGGCAAGCTGATATCTTAGATAACAACGGTCCAGAGCCTCACCCAGACGGCCTCCACCGGATTCGGTATCGTCCAAAGCGGCTTTTTCCTCGGCTCTTTCCCCCTTTTTGGCATCCACCATCGACCTCAACTGGGACAGTCTTCGGCCCCTCCGGTCCATCTCCTCCTTGAGGGTCAAGGACTCCGACAGGGTTTTTGAGAGGGTTGCTTTGATCTCATCCAGATCGGACTGTAGTTTCTCGACTCTCAAGAATGCAGCTGTCTTGCGTTCCTCCCAAAGTTTCAGTTCCGGACGAAGTTCGTTCAGTCGATCCCTTACGGTCTCGTCCTCCGGGGCGGTCAGACCGGAGATCTCCTCCGAAACGGAGAGCAACTCCGCCTCTGCCTCTGAGATCTCTTTATCTAGGGATTCCAGCCTCTTGGCAGTCTGGCTCGCCTCGCTCTCCAGCATATCCCTGTCCCTGATTCGATCGGCCAGGACCTTCTCGCCTCTGAGGACCTCTCTCTCCGCCTCTGCGACGAGATCGGAGGCTTTCTTTTCTTCCTCACCCCATCTGGCCTCGTCTACTTCCGCCCCCGCCAGAGTTCTCTCCAGATCTCTGAGCTTCTTTCTGCTCTCGTCAAGGCGTCCTTCCACCGAGTGGAGCCGCCCTCTTATCTGCAGGGCCCCTCCGGAGTTGCGCTTTCGACCTCCGCTTATCGTACCTCCCGGAGAGAACACCTCTCCGGCTACCGTGACGATCGGGAAACGGTATCCTCCGGAGACGAGAGACGCCCCAACTTCGTAGTCCTCCACGATCAGAAGATCTCCGAATATATGCTCCAGGGCGGGCCTCCATACCTCCATGACGGACATGAGGTCGATAGCCCAACCTACGATACCTTTTTCAGGAAGATGAACGTTCCTGGCCGTCCTCGGCCTCGTCCTGTCCAGAGGAAGATAGGTGGCCCTTCCGGCCTTGCTTCTTTTGAGTTCCTCTATGCCCTCTTTGGCATCCTCCATGGATTCGACCAACAACCAGAACTGACGGCCTCCCAGAGCCGCGTCCATGGCTACTGTAAGGTTTTCGGGGCACTGAAACGACTCTATCACAGGGGTCGGTCTCACGGTCAAACGACCGAGGTCGGCCGCGGAGATTACGTGATTTACCGGCCTTGGATAGAGTCCATCGTTTGCCGCAGATGAAAGGGAGTCCTGCTCTCTCTCCAACTGAAGGATCTCCTTGCGAATAGGCTGAACCGTGGCGCCTAATTCGCTGCACTTTCTGTTCGCCTCCAACCTGGAGGAGGAACGTTCTTTTAAATCGTTTCTGCGATCCCGCTCGACGAGCTTGGCTTTTTCGATAGCCTTCTCCAGTTCGCCTATCTCGATGGAAAGCTTTTTCAATGCGGTCCGACGTTCTCTATCCGATCCCGAAAGAGCTCCGCTTCTAGCTTTAGCCGCTTCTATGGATGCAAGCAGCTCCTCTTTTCGGAGGATCAGCTGCTCTCTCCTGGAACGATGGGCCTCCATCTTTCGAAGGATGTCCTCCTGTTTGGCCTCGAGATCGGCCAGTTCCGCTCGCCTATCGTCGAATCCCTTTCCGACCGACAGCAAGTCCTCCTCTGTAGATTCGAGCTCCCCGGAGACCTTCTTCTCCTTCTCCCTGAGATCGACGGAGGACATTTCCAGCCGGGAAAACCTGTCTTCCTCTACTCTGAGCGCCGTCTCTAGCTCGAAGACCTCTCTTCCCAAGGTCTCGAGTACTCCGTCTATATTGGACAGTCTCTGTCTGGACTCTATTCTACGTCTCTCCACCTGGACGGATTTTTCCTTGAGCCGGTTCAAAGCGGTATCCCAGATGAGCTTCCATCCCAGCCTCTCCTCGGAACGGCGCCTCTCCTCGACCAGTTTTCTGGAGAGGTCCTCTATCTCGCTTTCCATGTCTCGACGTCTGAGCCGATACCAGTCGGCCCTGGATTCATCCAGGGCCGTCTCTATGTCCCTAGCCTTTTTCGCCTTGACAACCGCCGGGGCTATCTCACGCCTCCTGGATTCCAGTTCGGCCATCAAAGCTTCTAGACGTCCCATCTCGTCCTCGGCGGAGAGGATTTTGTTCAAGGCGTCGTCCCGCCTCTTTCGATAGGTATCTATCCCGAACAGTTCCTCCAGGTGATTTCTCCTCTGCATGGGGCGATGGGTAATAGCATCCGTCACGTCACCTTGTCCGATAAAGGCGAATCTGTCGCCGTCCAACCGCCATCGACGTTTGACTTCCGAGAGATCCTGAAGTCGATACTTTACACCGTCGACCAAGGTAACCGCCCCGGAATCGTCGGAGAATCTTCTGCGTATGACGGTAGATGCGTCCGCATCCTTCAGCTCCAGGGCTATCTCGGTCGACTTTGCCGGTTGACGGGTGGCAGTTCCCTGAAATAGCAGATCGGACTGTCTGGTGATCCTCAGTCGCCCGCCGTTGCTGTCTCCCAGTCCCCACCTGAGTCCGTCCAGTATGTTGCTCTTGCCGCTGCCGTTCGGACCGACTATGGCGGTAAATCCCTCGGAGAGGGGCAGATCGTGGGATCCACCGAAACTTTTGAAATTCTTAAGCTGAAGTCGTGCTATATACAACTAGGGCCTCCTCCTGACGCTGGGCGACTCTCTTTTCAAGCCCTTCCCTGCTCCCTTGATAGTCCAATCTGAATTTCTCCCAATCCATCGAAGGGACGGCACATAGAGCTATTGCACGTTCGAAAGCCTCCTCCCATACGGAGAGATAGGTCTCCGCTATATAGCCGGCGATATGGGAGTTACATTCCAACAGCATGGCCTCCGATTTATTGGACCTGACGATTTTTCGGATGAATCGTTTCAATGTCACGGCGACGCTGTCTTCCTTCAATACCCTGGCAGTGGTGCCACAAAAAGGACAGCTCCTCGTGAGTATGGACCTCACGTCAGTTCTGGCTCTCTTTCTGGTGATCTCCACCAATCCAAGATGGGTAACTCCGAAGACCTTGGAGCGACATCGATCGTCGGCCAAAAGCTGTTCCATCCTCTGGACCAAGGCCGTTTTATCTTCCTCGCATTCCATGTCTATGAAATCCACTATGACTATTCCACCGATGGCTCTGAGACGAAGCTGCCAGGCTATCTCGTCGGCTGCCTCGAGGTTGGTCTGTAAAACCGTGTGCCTCAGGTCCGTATCGCCTACGAATTTACCGGTATTTACGTCTATTACCGTCATAGCCTCGGTCTGTTCGATCACTATATAGGCACCGGAACGAAGCCATACCTTCTGGTCCAGCGCGGCCGCTACCTCTTTCTCTATGTCGTAGAACTCGAAGACAGGGGTATTGCCTCGATGAAGGGATACCGACGGCATAACCTGTCCCCCGTATGTCCTCAGCCATTCCTCCACCTTGGTTTTCTCTTCCTCGTTGTCGGTCACGATCTCGAAGACGTCTCCGGAGAACTCGTCCCGAAGGACACGGCCGGTAAGCCCCGGATCCCGATAGAGAAGGCATGGGGCTGTCTGTACATCGGCCTCGTGTGCGACCTCGCGCCAAAGTTGCATCAAGCTATCGAAATCGTTTTCGAGAATTTCCGGATCCTGACCTTCGGCGGCGGTTCTGACGATGATGCCGATATCCTCTCTTTTCGAGAGCTGTCTGGCTACGTCCCTGAGTCTGAGACGTTCCTTGTCTTCCACGATCCTCTTCGAAACCCCGACGTCCTGACCTCCGGGGACTATCACGAGAAAACGTCCTGGCAGAGACAGTCTGGTTGTAACCCTGGCTCCTTTGTTTTTTCTGGCGGTCTTGACGACCTGAACGACCACGTCCATCCCAGGCTTTAGATGGTACCCCTTGGCGTCGTTGAGATAGAGAAAGGCGTTTCTGCCGTCCCCTAGGTTGACGAAGGAGGCGTTCATACCCGGTAAGACGCTTTCCACCCTGGCTTTGTAGATCTCACCTGTTTTCTGGCGCTCCCACATCCGCTCTATGAAGAGCTCTCTGAGCCTGTCGCCCTCTATTATCGCTACCCTCATCTCCTCGGGATCGACTGTGTTGGCTATTATCCTGATCTCGCTGTCCCGATCGGCCACGGTCTCACCCCTCTCTGACGGAAAGAGTCCCAGAGGCGCTCTCGACCAGAGGAACCACCTTTTTAGATTCGCTGTTCCATGTACCTACGGAAAGACGAGCCAATCTTACATCGGCCCATCCCCGGATTATCTCCATCTCTACCAGTTTTTTGACTATATGCCCCGGACCTTTCTGAGAGGGGGACGACATAACCATACGGAAGGAGCGATCGATTATCTCCCAGTCGAGAAGGGACTCCTCCCAGGGGTGCTTTTCCTCTCTCAAGAGAGACAAAACTGTCTCTCTCTTTTCGTCACGGGGAAAATGCACGACATACTCCCCGGCATCGGAGAGTTTATTTAGCGATTTTCCCTCGACTGGCTCGGCTGCAAACACAGAAAGGCCGTCGGGAAGAGCGCCGTCAAACTTTTCGAGATATGAATCCCGCCAGTCGTCGAACCAGATCTCCGCCGGCTCGGCACAGGCGACCACACCGACAGGCAGAGCAGGACCTAGGGAGATCTTGGGATGGGGGGAGAATCCCTCCGTCAACTCTATGGACAACCCCGCCCTGGCGGCAGCCCGGGAGAATATCTGAGGTAACTCGACGTGACGTATGAAACAAAAAGGACCTCTTTTAGAGAAAAGGACTCTAATTCTGGGCAAGATCGGCACCTCCCCCGGACCAGCTGCATCCTCGCCCCTGCCATCCACAGGCAGAGCAGGTCCCTCCACGGCAATCGGGGGTTAAAAGACCTTCCCTGGAACGGCATCTCTCTCTCCAGAGAAATTCTCTGGTCACTCCGACGTCAATGTGATCCCAGGGGAAGCCCTCGTCCCTGTACCTCTCCCTTTGGTTGTACCATTCCGGGTCGACGGAACATTCCTCGAAAGCCCTGAGCCATATGGACAGATCGAATGTCTCGGTCCAACCGTCGAAACGGGCCCCTAAACGCCAGGCCCGCTCTATGACATCGCCCAATCTCCTGTCGCCTCTTGCGAAAACGCCTTCCAGAAAAGTCTGCTCCGGTTCATGGTACCTGAGAGATATCTTCTTATCTCTGACACGTCCCTTGAGCCATCGTCCCTTTTCTCTTAGGGTCTCGATATCGTCCTGAGCCTCCCATTGGAAAGGGGTGTGAGGTTTCGGCACGAAACCTGCCACCGAAACGGAGATCTGCCCCCTCTTTTTCATGGAACGACCTATCTTGGCGGCTCTATCGGCTATCCTGAGAATCCCGGCAAGATCCTCCTCCGTCTCCGTCGGAAGCCCCATCATAAAATAAAGTTTTATCCTATTCCACCCGTGCTCGAAGGCAGCTTTCAGAGTGGTCTCCACGTCTTCCTCGGAGACCCCTTTGTTTATCACGTCCCTGAGCCTCTGAGATCCCGCCTCCGGCGCCAAGGTCAAACCGCTTTTTTTCATTACGTCCAGCCCTGCGGCCAAAGAGAGGGCGAAGTTGTCCATCCTGAGGCTGGGCAAGCTGAGCTTCATGTCTCTGGCGTCCAGATAAGGCCTCAACATCTCTATGGCCTCGCCGATCCTGGAGTAGTCGCAGCTCGCCAGAGACACGAGGCTGACCTCCTCCCATCCGGTGGCCTCGGCAAGTTTCTTTACCGTCTCCAATACCTTTTCGGGAGATCGTTCCCTTATGGGGCGATATATCATCCCAGCCTGGCAGAAGCGGCATCCTCTGGAACAACCACGAAAGACCTCGACGGCGATCCTGTCGTGCAGGATACTGGCAGACGGAACTATCGCGGAATCGGGGCAGATCGAGTCCATGTCGGCAGAAATTACTCTGGAAAGAGAGCTTTTCAACTCAAGAGGTAAGGCACCTTGCTCGCCGTAGGTCCAATCAATTATTGAAGGAGCGTAGACCCCCGGGATATCGGAGGCCATACGAATTCTGTCGTCCCGTGACATTTCGGAAGATTCGGCCAATGACTCGAGCAGAGATGGGAGCATCTCCTCTCCGTCTCCAAGACAGATAAGGTCGAAAAACTCGGAGATAGGTTCGGGAGCCAGCGCCCCCGGGCCTCCCGCTATGACAAGCGGGGCGTCATCACCTCTATCGGATGCCTTCAGGGGGATGCCGCCCAGATCAAGCATGGTCAGTATATTCGTAAAAGAGAGCTCGTATTGCAACGTGAATCCTAAGGCGTCGAAGTCGGACAGAGACCGATCGGATTCCAGAGATCCCAGAGAGATGTTCCTGGATCTCATCTCTTTTTCCATGTCTATCCAAGGACAGTAAGCTCTCTCCACATCTATCCGATCGAGTCCTTTTATCATGGAGTACAAAAGCTGATACCCCAGATAGCTCATACCCACCTCGTAGACATCTGGAAAACACAGACATATCCTGTAGGAGGGACCTACCTTGGGTGAAGTGTCTCCCCACTCCCCTCCGGCGTATCTCGAAGGACGCTTGACCGAGGCCATCGCTTCCCATCGTCGATCGTTCCACTCGTCAAAAAACATAAATCGCTCCCCTGTCAGTTAAAAACAAAAACGATTACCTTTCAAAAGTCTGGCGCTCCATCTCATCGGTAATGCCCACACTCGCTATCAATCCCAAGGCAACGGAGGTGGCGACCAAGGCACTACCTCCGTAACTCAGAAGGGGAAGAGGAAGCCCCGTCACGGGAAGAAGCCCCATGCTCATCCCCACACATTCGAAGACCTGAAACCATATCCAGGCGGTCAAGGCGGCTATCATGACTTTAGCCTGTTTATCCTTGGTCTTGATCGCGATGGAGATCATTCTCCAGAAAAGCAACGAAAAAATAGCCAGAACAACGACTCCTCCGATGAAACCACATTCCTCGGAAAAAACGCTGAATATAAAATCCGTATGAGGCTCAGGCAAGAAACGAAGCTTGCTCTGGGTACCTTGAAGGAATCCCTTGCCCCAGATCGACCCGGAACCGACGGCAATCCTGGACTGTATGACGTTATAGCCCGCCCCTAACGGGTCTAGGGATGGATCAACGAAGACCATCAACCTCTGTTTCTGATATCCCTTAAGAAAATGCCATCCCACGGGGAGCATGGCCAATCCAAGGCCTATAAGGGAAAAGAAATGGCGTTTACGACACCCTGATGCCCATAGAGCGGCGAAGATCATGGTCGCATATACCAGGGCACTTCCCAGGTCCGGTTGGAGCAAGACAAGGACCAGACTGCACCCGGACAGAGCCCACACCTTCAGAAAGCCCGAAAGAGTCTCCAACTTGCCGTATACCGAAAGCTTGGCCAGCAACAAAGCCAAGGAGATCTTCCCCATCTCGGATGGCTGCAGTCTGAGTCCACCGAAGGAGAACCAGGACTGGGCTCCCTTCGCCACGACTCCTGTAAGCAAGACTAATACGAGACAACAGAGAATTCCACCGTAAATCCAGTACCCCCAACTTAACAAACGTCTGTAACCGACTTTCAGAACCGCACCGAAGGCCAGAATTGAGACGCCCCCCCATACCAACTGGCGACGAGCGAAACCAATTCCGCTGACGTTTATCCCCGATGCTGCGCTGTATATGAAGGCAACTCCCACGAAATACAGAACTGCGATGCAGAAGAACAGCGCAAGATCGAGTCCTTTCAACGATCTACGGAAGGAATGCGTTCTTTCCTCAGACATCCCTGTTGCCTCGCTGGCCCCTCCTGATGTTGGTTACAGGGATGTTGGCCACTAAGGCCACTTTCTTCCCCTCTCGATCGAAGTCCATCTCTATATGTTCCGTATCTATCTCCATATAACTGGAGATCACGGAGATTAAGTCCTCTCGAAGCCTTTCCAGCACCTCTGGGGAGATGTCCGATCTATCGTTGATCAATACTAGCTGGAGCCTCTCCTTGGCGACGGACTGAGATTTTTTCTTACCGAATATCTTATCCAGAAAACTCATATCTGTCCCTTTCTACTTCCGGAGAAAGAACTTTTTAAAGCCATCCAGAAGACCTTCCCTTTGAGATGACCTCATGTCCAGCAGGTTTATTTCCTCTCCCACTATTCTTCCGGCTATATTCGCAAAAGCCCTGGCAGCAGGGGATCCGTCCCCCATGGTGAGAGGTTCCCCTTTATTGGAGGAAGTCACGACCGATTCGTCCTCGGGGACTATTCCAGCGAGGTCCACTGCAAGGATCTCCAGCACGTCGTCGACCGATAACATCTCTCCCTTGGCCACCATCTGGGGTCTTATCCTGTTAACGATGAGTTTTATGGGCATCTTCCCCATCGACTCGAGCATTCCTATGATCCTGTCGGCATCTCTTACAGCGGAAACGTCGGGAGTGGTAACGACCAGAGCCTCTCTGGCTCCTATGGCCGCATTCTGAAACCCCCCCTCGATACCGGCGGGACTGTCAAGAAGAACGAAGTCGAATTCCTTCTTGAGCTCGTCGCAGAGATACTTCATCTGGTCGGGAGACACCGCATCCTTGGTCCTGGTTTGAGCCGCCGGAAGAAGGTAAAGCCCCTCTACCCTTTTGTCCTTTACCATAGCCTGTCGAAGTCCGCAATTACCCTCTATGACATCCACTAGGTTATATACTATTCGGTTCTCAAGTCCGAGGATGACATCGAGATTTCTTAGTCCTATATCCGCATCGACGGCCACGACCTTATAGCCTCTCTTGGCAAGCGCCATTGAGACGTTGGCGGTGGTGGTCGTCTTTCCCACTCCGCCTTTGCCCGAGGTAACAACTATCACCCGTGCATCCACAGAAAAAACCCCCATCTATTTTAAAATTATAAAACCCGTAATCAATCTCGCTCGGTAACCAAAAAAGACCCTCTTTCAATGGAAATTATAACAGGCCTTCCCCACCAGCGTTGTTCCGACTGGGCCATTTCGTTGCTGACCCTACAGCCTATCCTTACCTGACGAGCCATAAAGGAATCGACGGCGATGAACCTTCTATCGTCTCCTTGAGAACCAGCGTGAACAAGGCCCTGAAGTTTTCCAAAAACGCAGATATTTCCTGACGCCAAAACCTCGGAACCATCGTGAACGCTCCCCAGTATAAGGACGTCGCCATCGTGAACCACCTTCTGACCCGATCTAAGGGATCGATCCACCACCAAGGGCTCTCCGGTGCAGAGATTACCGGAGGAAACCTCATCGTCCTCCAAGGAAAAACCAGATCTCTTAAGAAGAACGGTTGTTTCTCTATCCTCACTCTTCCAATATTTCACGTTTAAGGACATCGGCCATATAAGATCCTCCAGAATCCGAACGACAGAGATCCCGTCCAGACGTCTACAACCGGTCTCCAAGACAATCCCTATATCGCCGATCATGGAAGATGCCTTATCCAAGGCCTGTTTGGCCTGAGATAGCACTATCTCCAACGGACCATTCGAGGGCAACAATAATCTCAGTAGACTGCCCTGTCCTTTCAACGTAACCATATCGTCATTTGCCTTTTCTTGAAGCACCGCCGGAACCTCCTTCGTCGTTTTTGACCAAATACGCCAGAAGCTGACCAACTATGGGAGCGGCGGCGGTGCTGCCATGCAATCCTTCCTCTACGAAAGCTACGACAGCATAGCGTGGATTTTCGGCCGGAGCATATCCTCCGAACACCGCATGGTCCTCTCCGGAATTCTGAACTGTACCGGTCTTACCGGCCACGGAGACTCCGTAGATACCGGCACGCCATCCCGTCCCCTTGGGCTTGACCACAGCGGCCATGCCCTTTTGAACCACCTTGAGAAATTTAGGAGAGAGACCGAGGTCGACCGGAGGCGAAGCCGCGTCTGAGAACAAATGGGGGCGCAACAATTTCCCCGTCGCAAGAGCTCCGAACTGCCTCAATATCTGTATAGGGGTCATCAGGAGAAACCCTTGACCGATCGAATAATTTACTGTATCGCCTTTGTACCACCTATCTCCGAAACGCTTTTCCTTCCAATCCCGACCTGCGATATTTCCCTCCGATTCACCGGGAAGATCGATTCCGGTCTTTAAGCCTATCCCAAAGACCTTGCCCCAACGAACCAACGAATCTATTCCTACTCTCTGTCCAACCTCGTAAAAATAGACGTCACAGGAATCTCTCAGAGCTCCGACTAGATCCTCGTTTCCGTGGCCCCAACGTCTATGACAACGAAAGACCTGATTTCCGAGTTCGAACTTTCCGGAGCAAAAGAAAGTAGTCTTCTCCGTTACGACACCGTCGGCCAGTGCGGCATAGGCTACGACCGGTTTATACACCGAACCGGGAGAGTAGGTCCCACTGATCGCTCTGTTCATCATGGGACGATGGGGATCGGAGACGAGATCTCTCCATTCTTTGGAAGAAACTCCCCAGGCAAGAGGATTTAGGTCGAAGGTAGGGTTGGAGTAAAGTACTTTTAATCCTCCGCTCCTCAAGTCCATGGCTATGACGGCACCTCGACTCTCTCCTAAAAGATCGGCAGCGAACTTTTGCGCTCCCAGGTCAAGGGTCAAAGACAGGTCTTCTCCAGGGACAGGCTTTCTCCCGGACAGAATCCTGACGAATCGCCCTCTCGCGTCGACTTCCAGAACCTTGTGTCCCGGGTAGCCCTGTAGGCGATCTTCGTAAAACTGTTCGACCCCTCCCTTGCCTATTACGTCGCCTCCGACAAAACGAGAGGTCTCGCCGTCCTGCCCCAATTCCTTGAGTTCCTGCTCCGAAATCTCCCCGACGTAACCCAATACGTGACAGACGAGAGCTCCTACAGGGTAGGTCCTTCTCCAGACGGGAAGGTGAAAAAGCTGCGGAGGAAATTCGGGATCCCCAACCAGATCCGTTACCTGCGGTAAGGTCAGGTTACGGAGCAAAACAACGGAACGGTAGGGCACTACATACTGTTTTTTTATCCTCTTCTCCAGGATCTCCTCGGTAAGAGGAATACCATGTCGACCCAACAGGTCGGCAAAATCGGACAGTATTCCCTCTTTTCTAAGGTCTAACGGGTAGCCCACTATGTCGAACGTCAAGACATTGTTCGCCAGAAGAACCCCGTTGGCATCGAGAATTCTCCCTCTTCTGGCGGGAAGCCTAACCACTCTCAGTTTGTTCGACGTCGCCAATTTGACGTACTTGTCGGATCGAAAAACCTGATAATACAGCAATCCGCTGAACAGGACCAACATAGAGAGCATCAGTGCTATCCTTATCAGCCGTAGTCTGGAGTTCAGCAACACTTTATCGTCAAACATTTTCTCTCCTGTAAAACCAGCAATAATAGAGCCACGATATCAGTATGAAAGGTACCGTTAGCAACACCCAGGCTCCAAAAGAGGCTGTTCCTATAGGTAAACCGACCTGTGATAACACCCACCGAAATAGGGCTACTACTACCAAATTCACCGTTATTAAGGACAGGAAGAGATAGGGAACACGACCTTCCTTCGGAATAAAGGCCCAAAAAAGGCCTGAGGTCATGTAGGCGACGCAGAACAGAGCTCCATGCATTCCGGGAACCCCGGTCCAACGGAGGTCTATAAGCACCCCACCTATGAAAGCTATCCACAGATACCTGTGCTCCGCCGTTTCATCGAGCAATCCCACTGTCAACAAAGTCAGGAGAAATACATCGGGAGAGTTAGTCCACCCCAAAAACAACGCCTGGAGAAAATCCTGAAGACACCAGGCAAAGACCAAAACGGCTATCATGGAAGTTTATCCCCTCTACGAAAGACCTTGACGTCGTAAAGCCTGGAGAGATCGGCCCCCGAGGAGATTCGATATTCCCGATACCCCTGTTCGTTATCTCTCATATCGTCCGTCACAGTTCCGACTGGAACTCCCGGAGGAATTATCTCGCTGATCAAAGCGGTGTCCAGATTCATGCCCGCTTTGATCTCGGAATCCAACGGTATATAACAAAGCCATATTCCTCCCATACCGTCTCCGACGACTACACCGACGTCTCTGGTCTCCCTTATAACCACAGGAGTCATTTCTTCCGTGGATGTCAAAAGTGTAATCCACGACTTGCTGCAGTCCACACGGTTTACCCGGCCTATTAAAAAACCGTTTTGCAAAACAGGGTCCCCGGGGGAAAGCCCGTCCATGCCTCCCTGGTTTATCCTTATTTCCTTCCACCAACTTAGAGGCAGTCTCAAGTCCACCATGGCGTTCACAGTGGATTCCAAGAGAAAATCCCGCAGATCTAAAGCATCCTTGAGATGAAGGGATAGAAACAGGGCATCGTTCTCCTCCTCCATTTTCGACAGTTTGTCTATTAAAAAACGTCTCTCTAAGACCCATTTACGTCCCGTCCAGTAAAACCCCCTAAGATGCGACGCAGGCTGTTCCAACCAAACAAGACAATCGGTCCATAGCCCCATAGCCCTTTCGGTAAAGGGACTACCGGTCCCGAGAGTCAATACCAGCCCTAGAGCCACGGCGCATAGTCCAGATATTATGTATCCCTGACGATTCTCCGTCATGCCATCCTCCGAGGTCTATATCAACGGCTCCCCTTTTCCACGGACATCAATACCTTCTTCATGGCGTTCAGATCCTCTAGGATCTTGCCGACCCCCTGAGCCACGGAGTGCAACGGATCCTCGTATAGAATCACCGGGGCGTTCAAAGCCCTTGAGAGACGCTGGTCCAAACCACGAAGCTGACAGACTCCGCCGGTCAAAACGATCCCCTGATCGACTATGTCCTTCGATAGCTCCGGAGGAGTCTGTTCGAGAGCAACCTTGACCATGTCCTCCACTCTGGAGACCAGAGGATCCAACGCTTCCCTTATCTCGGCGGACGATACAGTCGCGACCTTCGGCAAACCGTCCGCTAGATCCCTGCCCTTTACCTCTATCTCTACCTCCTGGTCGGTCGGCATAGCAGAACCTATGTCTATCTTGACCGCCTCCGCGGTGGTTTCCCCTATAAGTATGGCGTGTTTCTGCCTCAACATAGCTATTATGGCGTCGTCCATGTCATCCCCGGCTACCCTCAGGGAGTTGTTCACCACTATGCCGCCGAGGGATAATACAGCGACTTCACTGGTTCCCCCTCCGACATCCAGAATCATGCTTCCTATGGGGTCCTGTATGGGAAGCCCTGCCCCCAACGCCGCCGCGATCGGTTCGTCGACGACGTATGCCTCTCTGGCTCCGGCTCCCAGGGTCGCGTCTATGACGGCTTTTTTCTCCACCTCGGTTACCTTTGCCGGGACGGATATGACCACCCTCGGTCTTGACTTGATACCTGCTCCTCCGGTAAGTTGAAGAAAATGACGTATTATGGCCTCGGTCATATCAAAGTTGGCTATGACCCCATCCTTCAAGGGCCTTATCGTAGACACTCCCGCAGGGGTCTTACCGGCCATGGCCTTGGCCTCATGTCCAAAGGCTATTACCTCGGCCTGTCCGCCCCTCTTTCTTTTTCTTACCGCCACGGCGGAAGGCTCATCCAGAACGATCCCCTCACCACATAGATAGACTACAACGTTGGACGTTCCAAGATCGATCCCTACGTCGTTGCCCAAAAAACCAGAAAAGAAGCCCACCTTTACGTTCCTCCTCTTTATCCTTGCCCCTATTCCTCCACCGCAGCTATACCAAGCCTGGAGACTATATAGTGGCCATGAAATCGAATACCCAAGGCGTCCAGCCTTTCGCGAACGATCCGGGTAAGCGTTCTGTCTTCGGCGCTGCTGATCAAAGAGCCGTCGGGATGATTATGCACCAGAACCACTCCATAGGCATCCAGACGAACGGCAGCTCTCATGAAATGCCGGATATCCAAACTAGCCCCGTCAGGACCTCCAAAGGAGATCATCTCCTTGGAGAGAAAACGCTCCCTGTCTCCGAGAAAAATAGCCACTATCAACTCCCTGGGCTCGTCGGAAAGGCGTATCTGGATCTCCTTCAGTTCATCCCTCCAGTAGGGAGCCCTGGAGGGATCACGGCCATTTGAGATAGCCAACCTCCTACCTATCTCGACTGCGGCCGCAAGTCCAGCCGCTTTTGCCGTCCCTATACCCTTGAAGGAAAGGTACTCTTTTACCGACGCTCTGGTGAGACCTCTCAAACCTCCAAATCCATCCAATATGGACTCGGAAAGGCCTAGGACGTCCTCCCCGCCTCCGCCGGTTCTCAACAATATGGCGAGCAACTCGACATCGCTCAGAGCCGTTGCCCCGTTGTTGAAAAGTCTTTCTCTCGGAAGCTGATCCTCGGTCATGACAGGAAGGGGTTTTCCAGCCTCTCGGTCCCTATATCAGTTTCCGGACCGTGGCCGGGAAGCACGATAAGATCGTCGTCCAATGAAGCTACCCTTTCCAGCGATCCGGACATCAGTTCCGGCACGCTCCCAGGAAGATCGGTCCTTCCTATACTCCTGGCAAACAGGGTATCTCCCGCCAAAAGAAGCCTGTCGTTGCCGTCTTGAACGATAACGCAGCAGCTCCCTCTGGTATGTCCGGGAGTATGGATCACCTGGAGATCCATACTCCCTACGGAAAGGGGAACCCCCTCCTCCAGGTACCCAGTGGCCTCGACTGGAGGACATTCTGTACCCAAATTGGACGAGAGGTTTTTGTCCCTATCGCAGAGCATATTCTCGTCTTCTCTGTGAATCCAGACATCCGAGCCCAACCGCTTGGACATCTCAGCGGCACCGGCGATATGATCTCCATGTCCGTGAGTCAACAGTATAGTCCTGACATCTATTCCATTATCCTCCACCCATTTGAACACGTCCGTTGGATCGCCTCCGGGGTCGACGAAGAAACCAACTCCATCGTCATCCCAGAGAAGATAACCGTTCGTCCAAAGAGGCCCTAAGGGAAAACGTTTCCATTTCATATCACATATCCTCCGGAGTATCCACCATCAAGGTAACGGGGCCATCGTTGACGATATCCACGACCATATGAGCTTGAAAGACTCCGGTCTCCACAACCAAGCCCTTCTCCCTCAAGGCCTCTATAAACGCCTCATAGAGTCCTTTCGCCTTATCGGGAGGAGCTGATTTAACGAAAGAAGGACGACGTCCTTTGCGACAGTCTCCATAAAGGGTGAACTGAGACACCAGCAAGACCTCTCCCGCCACGTCTCTAAGGGAGAGGTTCATCTTTCCCGAGTCGTCCTCGAAGACTCTCAACCCGGCTATTTTATCCGATAACCATCCAACCTGTCTCTCTCCGTCTCCTTGTGCCACGGCCAGAAAAACACAAAACCCCTTATCGATACTGCCGGTCTCGACTCCGTCGACCGAGACGGCAGCTCGGGAGACTCTCTGGACAACTGCTCTCATTCAAGATTACCCCCTGGACACGTCTATGACGTTTTTAACGGTATTTATCCTGGCGATAACGGCGTAAAGATGTTCCAAATTTCTGACCGTTACCTCCAGCTTCATCCTGGCCTGTCCTCCGCCTATCTGGTTGGCTTTCACGGACAACAAGCTGGACTCGGCCTTTGTTACCGCCTGAGCCACGTCTGAAAAAAGCCCGGGGCGATCGAGTCCTTCTACCAGGATCCTTGCATCGTACCTCTTTTTAAAGGTATTTCCCCATGCGACACTGATCAATCTATCGGACGACACGGACGACACGTTAGGACAGTTTTCCCTATGAACGGTTATTCCTCGAACCCTGGTCGCAAATCCAACTATGGAATCTCCCGGCACCGGCTTACAACAGTTAGCGAGAGACACAAGAACGCCATCGGCTCCTTCCACTACGATATCGGCGTTGCTGTCTTTTTTATCGAAACCGCTTTTGACATCGCCTCTCTGGTCGGGTCTACCGTCATGACTGGAGAGAATCGAACATAGTCTAGCGGCAATAGGACCAGCGGACTGATTGTTGGATCCCACTGCGAAAAAAACGTCGTCGCCGTTATTGTACCCCATATCTCTGGCTACCCTGTTCAAAGCAGCGGATATTTCCTCGGGCGAACAGGAGTTCTCCTCACTGCCGAGCAGACGCTTTTTCAATTCTCTATCCACCAGATCTCTGCCACGTTGCAGAGATTCTGCTTTGGCTACAGAGTCCAAGTGTTTGAAATAGGTCCTGATCTTTGATTTAGCCTTGTTGCTCTTCGCTACCTTGAGCCAGTCCCGAGAGGGTTTCCCTTGAGAGGAGGTCAACACCTTTACGATGTCGCCATTTTGGAGTTCGTAGTCGGTGGGAACTATCCGGTTATTGACCATCGCTCCTACGTATTGATTCCCCACCTGAGTATGCACGGCGTAGGCGAAGTCTATAGGAGTGGCCCCCCTGGGAAGAGATTTCACGTCCCCCTGAGGAGTAAACACGAAGACATCGGAGGTCAGGACATCGTCCTTCAACCTCTCCATGAACTCATCGGGACGGGTTTCCTGACCGCCCTCTATGGCCTTCCTGATCCATTCCAGTTTGGCATCAAGATCGTCCATCTTGTCGGCGCCTTCTTTATAGCGCCAGTGAGCAGCTACACCGTACTCGGCCAGCCAATGCATCTCCCAGGTTCTTATTTGAACCTCTAAAGGCTCACCGGAAGGGCCTACCACCGTGGTATGAAGCGATTGATACATGTTGTTCTTGGGGTTGGCTATATAGTCGTCGAACTGCCCCGGTATGGGTTTCCATATGGTGTGAACTATCCCCAGAACCGTGTAACAGGTAGTTATATCGTCAACTATGATCCTCATCGCCAGAAGATCGTAAAGCTGGTCGACGGAAAGTCCCTTGCGGTTCATCTTCTCGAGAATGCTGTAGAAATGCTTTGCTCGTCCCTTTATCAGGGCATCGATGCCCTGGGAGTTTAGCTTTTCCTCCAGCACATCTATGGCCTTCTTTATGGTGGCCTCTCTTTCGGGCAACCTTTTTTGAACCTTCTTCTTTATCTCGTAATACATATTGGGATCGTAATACTTGAAAGCCAGGTCCTCCAGAGTTCTCTTGACCTGATATATCCCTAACCTATGGGCCAAGGGAGCGTATATCTCAAGGGTCTCCTTAGCTATCCTCTGTTGCTTATCCCTTCGAAGGGCACCCAGAGTCCTCATATTATGGGTCCTGTCCGCCAGTTTTATCAGGACCACCCTGATATCCTTGGCCATGACCAAGAACATCTTTCGGAGGTTCTCCGCCTGGTAGTCCTCGAAAGACTTAAAGGGAAGTTTGCCCAGTTTAGTGACCCCGTCGACCAAAACCCCGACCTCTTCGCCGAAACGTTCGGCCAAGGTATCCTTGGTCACGACGGTATCCTCTATACAGTCGTGCAACAAGGCTGCCTCCATGGTTTTAACGTCCATCTTCATATCGGCAAGTATCGAAGCGACGTAGACACAGTGGATTATATAGGGCTCGCCGGTCCCTCTCTTCTGCTCACCGTGGGCCTCGGCGGCGAATATCAAGGCCTCGCCGAGTTCCATAAGATCTTCTTTGGAAAGGTAACGAGAGACCTTCGACCATAACTCCTGCCAGGCAAACTTCACAGTTACAGATCTCTGGGACATGGGAATGCGTCCCATGAAACTATCTCTAAGGGATAAAAGTTCCCTCTTGCTGGGCGATTTATCGGTTTCGTTCGTCAAGGCTCTCACCTCCGGAGTAATCGTCAAGTTTAGCAGGAGAGGACTATCTTCTCCACCAAGAACTGCAAATTTATTCTGCCCTTCCATTGATTGAGTCGCGGTTTGTATAGCCATCCGGCGATGTTATCCATATCCCGATGTTGTTCAGCTCCGTTGAAAGCTATCAGGAAGCCCGACCCTACGTCGATTTTGCCGTGGATTCCCCCTTTTCCGAGAGGCAAAAGCCTCTCCCCTCCCCGCCTGGGAAGAAAAAAACACGGAGATGGGTTGAGTTGCCCGAAAGGCCCTATGATCCGCAGTTCCCTCCATAACCCCATATCGAAACGAGAAAGGTCATATTTTATGGCGGTCTCTACGACCCGTTCGGGCACTATGGATCTAAGTTTCTCAGAAAGTCTGGAGGACAGGGTTTCCCATCTGGATGGATCGACGGAAAAACCTGCCGCATATGGATGGCCACCCCATGCATTGAGCATATCGTCCAGTTCTGACAATATCTCGACGGCGTTGGCCCCCTCCGGAACCCTCAAGGTGCCCTTTATTCCGTTTCCCGAAGGAGCGGCCAGGGCAAACCCCTTATCGTAGGAATGACAGAGACGACTGGCTATGGCGCTCAACAACCCCACCGGCCATCGATCATCGTAAAGAACGTGCTCCATGTCTCTCTCTATTTTTTCGGCGATCTCCGACGAGATATCGGCGGAAAGGTCTTTTCTCCTGCGATTCAAGGCATCCAGTCTATCCACATCACCCGCCACGTTTCCCGTACCGAGAACGATCGAGAGAGCCAGATCAGCCACGTCCAGTCGACCTGCCGCGTTGAGACAGGGAATAACCTTCATGGCCAGCGTTTCTTCGTCCAAAACGGCAGTTGAGATTCCCAGACGACTATAAAGCTCCTTTATCCCCGGTCGTCTCGTGTTCCGAAGTACCTCCAACCCCCGGTCGACCAGGACTCGGTTGAACCTGCCCATGGGCACGCAGTCGGCCACGGTAGCGAGAGCGACTAGGTCCAGTCTGTTCTCTAGCCATCTTCTGGAAGCAATGGACGAGACAGCGGCCCAACTCCAGAGGACGGACGTAGCACAGAGGTTTCGGGCCTCCGGAGATCCACCCCTTTGGGGATTGACGAAGGCGGGTAAGTCGATCGTCTCTCCGTCCACCGAATGATGATCGAAGACGATGACGGCCATGCCTCCAGCGACCGCTTCTCCCAAGGGCTCCACGTCTTTGGAGCCGCAATCGGTGACTATCAAGGTCTGGACTCCTTGAGCCAGCGCCTTTCTGATCAAGGAAAGATGTACCCCGTATCCCTCTTTCTGTCTATGGGGAAGATAGTAATGGACCGAAGAGGCACCGGAGACTCCGGCCAACTCCACCGCTAAAGCGGTGGAGGCTATTCCGTCTACATCGTAATCGCCGTAGACCAGAACGGAACGACCGGAGACAGCCCTTTTCCATGTATCCACAGCCTCAGAGACTCCGGGACCGAGATCCAGAGAGGACAAAGATTCATCCAGGCCTCCTATTCTAAAGTCTCCGATACCTATCGAGGCATCTTCAACCCTGGAACTCAAGACCGCCGCGACAACATCCGAGCAGTTCATTTTTCCGGCCATTTTCAGGATGTCGTCGTCTATGGATATAAGTCGAATGTCGTCGAATGTACAGGTAGGCAACACTTATCCAAACAACTCCTTCGGGGAAAGCTCATATAAAACTCTCCGACGAACATTGTAATAAAAAGAGAGGAGGAGCACCAGGCTTCCTCCTCTCTGAAAAAACTATCCGAACTACTGTTTGACCGGAGATTTGGTGAACCACTCGTCCAGTATCGAGCTGGCCACGTAAATGGAACTGTAGGTTCCCACTATTATCCCTATCATGAGGGCAAAGGAAAAGTTAGCCAAAACCGGTCCTCCCCATATATAGAAGGCCAAAACGGGAAGAAACGTGGTAAGAGATGTGTTTATCGTCCTGGACAAAGTCTGGTTTACCGATACGTTGAAAAGGCCGTCGATTCCCCAGCCTCTTAGGTGTTTCCAGTTCTCTCTCACCCTGTCTAGAACAACTATGGTATCGTTCAGAGAGTATCCCACGATGGTCAGAATCGCCGCTATAAAGGTGACCGATATCTCTCTTCCCATGATACTGAAGATACCCAGGGTTATTATCGAGTCGTGCAGCAGGGCCAGTACGCTGACCACGGCAAAACGAAACTGAAACCGTACGGTGATGTAAATCAATATTCCCACCAGAGCGAGCCCAAGGGCGATGAAAGCCTCTTTACGAAGCTGATCTCCTACCACCGGTCCGACCTTCTCGAATCGAAGGACCTGAACCGAGTCGTATTTAGCCTTGAGAGCCTCGAGTACATCTCGTCGAGCGTCCTCCTCGTCGGCCTTCATCCTTATAATGACTCCCTTGTCGCTGTAGGCCTGTATAACGGCCTTACCCTGGCCGACCCCGGCCAACACGTCTCGTACCTCTCCGACCTCTACGGGAGAGCCGAACTCCAACTGGACCAAATTGCCTCCGGTGAAGTCTATCCCGAGGTTAAGCCCTCTGGAAAACAGAGACCCCAAACTCACCAAAATCAAAACAACACTTAGAAACATAGCCTTTTTACGAAAGGCCATAAAATTAAAACGATATTCCGCTGTCTTATTCATGTCGACCGGCCTCCCGTTACTTCCTACGAGCCAGAGAAGGTATGCTGTTATGGCTGACCATGACCTGGAGGAGGACACGGGTCACCAACACCGCGCTGAAGACACTGGCCACTATACCAAAAGCCAGAGTAAGGGCGAATCCTCTGATAGGTCCACTTCCAAAGTAGTAGAGGACCGCTGCCGCTATCAACGTAGTCACGTTGGCGTCGAGAATCGTCTTGAAGGCCTTCTTGAACCCCGAATCCAGAGAGGCAAAAGGAGTCTTACCGTCCCTGTACTCCTCCTTGATCCGCTCGAATATCAATATATTGCCGTCGACGGCCATTCCTATGGTAAGGATGATACCGGCGATTCCGGGAAGGGTAAGAGTCGCCTTGAAACTTATAAGCAAAGCGAAAAGTATCAAGATCGTTACCGAAAGGGCGATATCTGCAGCGATGCCCAAAATCCTGTAATAGAGCAACATAAACAGTATGACCAGGGCACACCCTATAAGTCCCGCCTTAAGCCCAGAGTTGATCGAGTCCGCTCCCAAGGTAGGTCCTACTGAACGATTTTCCAATACCTCTACAGGAACGGGCAAAGCTCCGGCACGAAGCATTATTGCAAGATTACGGGCCTCTTCCGGGGTAAAACGACCGGAGATCTGGGCAGCTCCTCCGCTAATTCGCTCCTGCACCACCGGAGCGGATACCACCATCCCGTCGAGCACGATAGCTATCTGGCTGCCGACATTCTCGGCGGTGGCCGAATCGAAGAGTTTAGCTCCGTCGTCATTGAATTCAAGGCTTACGACAGGTCTACCCAGGTTATCGTAGGTGGCCTTTGCGTCCTTTAGGTCTTTTCCTCCAACATAGACAGGCCCCAGAAGATAGATACGTCCGGCTTCGTCGCTTCCCACGACCGCCCCTGCCTCGGATGAAGCTTCCGATCTCAGTCGACTTTCCAGGTCGTCTCTGTCGGTTTTAACCTTGTTCCACCTTGAAACGGCGGCCTGATATTCTTCGTCGGAATCGTAGTTCTCCCTCTGAGCCCTAGGAGGCAATGCGGAAGTAGCCTGAACTACCTGCCTGAACTCCAAAAGAGCGGTCTTGCCTATCAGCTCAAGGGCCTGTTCGGGGTTTTCCACACCTGGAAGGTCCACGATCACCCTGTCCTGACCCTCTCTTTGTATCAGAGGTTCGGATACACCGTATTGGTCGACCCTATTTCTAAGGACAGCAAGAAGTCTTTCGACGCTGTCGCCGGTCAAGGGGTTCTCCTCGGTTCCCTTTGCCTGGAGAACTATATGAGCCCCTCCCTTGAGGTCGAGTCCGAGATTAATCCGCCCTTTTATTGGGAAAACCGACGCCAAGGCGGCGATAACGACGACGGCTACCAACGTGAGCCGCCAACGATCTTTTCTCAGCATAGAACGTCACTACCTCCTCAAAAAACAAAAAATAAAAAAAAACGAAAAAGGAGTGGATGCGTCAAGAACACCCACTCCGGTCGAAACCGAAGGTCTCTACTTTTCCTCGTCCGCGTCCTCGCCCTTGTCCTCTGTCTTATCGTTATCGGACTCTAATGTGACCTCGTCCTTTACCGACTTCTTGGCTTCAGGGTTTTCTGCAACCATCTTGCTGGAAATGGACCCCTTAAGGACTCTGACCTTGACACCGTCGGCTATCTCGAGGATCAGGCTATCGTCCTTCACTTCTCTCACGATGCCGATGAAGCCACCGGCTGTCACTACTCGGTCGCCTCTGGTGAGAGAACCTAAAAGCTCATCGTGCTTCTTCTGCCGCTTCTTCTGTGGCCTTATGATGAAGAAGTAGAAGATGACGACAAATATTACCAGAGGGAAAAACATCTGCATCGCGCCCGCCTGTCCAGTTTGATTCAACGATACCGCCTCCTATATCTTATATCCCTTGTCCACGACCAGGAATAACTATTCTACCATGGACCGGACAGTTTATATACTTTCGGTCCCCTCGTGTTTCAGATAAAAGAGCAGTTTCTCCAGTTCTACCGATATGTCGACAGAGTACACTATGACACCAGGAGGAGCGACCACGGAAGACGGAGAGAAATTCAGAATCCCCTTTATCTGCCCATTTTCCGCACCGGCATCCACGCATCGCTGCGCAGCATCCTTAGGGACCGTCAGTATCAATATCTCTATGTCCATGTCCTTAAGTTTTCTCGACATATCGTCGACATGGAAACAGGGCCGTCCGAAAAAAGTCTTTCCTACCTTTTCCTCCGAAACGTCGAAGAGCGCTACAATCTCATATTTATCCGATAAAAAGGCCTTGTGATCCAAAAGAGCCTCTCCGAGCCTTCCTACCCCGACCAGGCCTACACTCCATTTTCTAGGAGGAGAAAGTATATCGGATACGTGTTTCAACAGTCGATCGACGTTGTATCCTACGCCTCGTTTTCCTATCTCACCGAAGTAGGAAAGGTCCTTTCTCACCTGACTGGCCTTGAAGCCTAGCATATCGCCTATCTCCTTGGAGGAGATTACCTGGACCTTGTCTCTGTCCATATGCTCCAGGAGTCTACGATACTGGACCAGTCGCTCTACCGTAGGTTCCGCGACCTTCATCCGCATCCCTCCTCCGCCATCGATGGTTCGACCTTCAACTACGGACCTTAAGCCCTTTTATCGAAGAGGACCCGGCATAAGGGGTGCAACAACCTATTGATTCCTCTATACGGAGAAGCTGATTGTACTTGGCCACTCGATCGGTTCTAGCGGGAGCACCTGTTTTTATCTGTCCCGCCGACACCGCAACGGATAAGTCGGAGATAAACGTGTCCGAGGTCTCTCCTGACCGGTGGGATATCACAGAGGAAAAACCGGCGTTTTTCGCCGTCTTTATTACCTCCAGCGTCTCGGTCAGGGTTCCTATCTGGTTGAGTTTTATCAATATGGAGTTTGCGGAGTTCATCTCTATGCCTTTGTTCAGGCGATCTCGATTCGTTACGAAAAGATCGTCTCCCACTATCTGGATCCTGTCGCCCAGTGTCTCGGTCATCAGGGCAAAACCCTCCCAGTCCTCCTCGGCCATTCCATCCTCTATGGAGACTATAGGGTAATCCCTGCACAGACCTTCGTAATAACCGTTGAGTTCCTCGGCAGAAAAGGACTTACCCTCTCCCTTAAACGAATAGACCCCGTCGGAGAACAACTCTGAAGCAGCTACGTCGACAGCAATACCCACCTGATCACCGGGGGTGTATCCGGCCTTCCCTATCGCATCGACCAGTATATCGAACCCCTCCCTGTTGCTTCCCAGGTTAGGGGCAAAGCCCCCCTCGTCTCCCAGAGAGGTGGAGTAGCCCTTTTCCTTTAGCATTTTCTTCAAGGTGTGGTATATCTCTACGTTCATCCTGAGAGCCTCGGAAAAACTTGATGCGCCGTAAGGCATTACCATGAATTCCTGGATATCCAGGTTGTTGTCGGCGTGTGCTCCTCCGTTGATGACGTTCATCATGGGGGTCGGAAGTGTAAAAGGACCTAACCCACCTATGTAATTCCAAAGAGGCATACCGTAGTAATCGGAAGCAGCTCTAGCGACCGCCAGGGAGACCCCCAAAATCGCGTTGGCACCGAGATCTCCCTTGTTGGGAGTCCCATCCAGATCGATCATCGCTCCGTCTATATAGGACTGTTCCGAGACATCCATCCCGACGATCTCCGGAGCTATCCGCTCGTTGACGTTCTCGACAGCCTTAAGGACGCCCTTCCCCATATAGCGGCTGCCTCCGTCTCTCAGTTCCACCGCCTCGAAGGTTCCGGTCGAAGCTCCCGAGGGAACGGCAGCCCTGCCTATCACGCCGCATTCCAACGCGACCTCTACCTCTACCGTCGGATTTCCTCTCGAATCAAGAATCTCTCTGCCGTGTATTCCAACTATGGTACTCATGCGACTACCTCCCAATCCTGCAAGTAAATTGCTATCGATCCCAAAGTTTGGTCTCTGGCTCCACCCTTTTGTCCTCTATCAACCTGTAAGGTTCGCAACCCCGTCTCTTCAAGACAGCTTCTTCGTCCACCAAAACCTCCACGACCAGAAGCCTGCGGGGAAACGCCACCTCTAGGATAAAGCCGACCTTCACGTCTGACGACGGTTTAACCTTTCTACCGTCTATCCTCACGGCACCGGCTTCCACCATCTCCTGGGCCACTGTCCTTCTCTTAACCAACCTGGCAAGCTTCAAAAATTTATCTACTCTTATAGTCATAGAACCCCCGAAAAAATCAAGACATGTAGTCTCTCAAAGTAACGCTCCGACTGGGGTGACGAAGTTTTCTCAAAGCCTTTGCCTCTATCTGACGGATTCTCTCCCTGGTGACACCGAAACGACGGCCGACATCCTCCAGGGTGTAACATTGACCGTCGTCAAAACCGAATCTAAGTCGGAGAACCTGCTTCTCCCTGTCGGTAAGCCCCTCAAGGACATCGTCCAACTGATCCCTCAGGAATTCCATCGAGGTGGAGTCGTCGGGACTTATCATGTCCTTATCCTCTATGAAGTCTCCCAGTTCGCTGTCGTCTTCCTCCCCCACCGGGGATTCCAAGGATATGGGTTCCTGGGCGACCTTTCTTATCTGAACTACCTTGGCCGGCTCTATGCCCATCTCCGCGGCGATTTCCTCGTCAGTGGGCTCTCTTCCCAGGCTCTGGACAAGGTTGCGGGAGGCTCTCATCACCTTGTTGATAGTCTCCACCATATGGACCGGTATCCTTATGGTCCTGGCCTGGTCCGCTATCGCCCTGGTGATGGCCTGTCGGATCCACCAGGTGGCATAGGTGCTGAATTTATAACCTCTAGAGTAATCGAACTTTTCGACGGCCCTGATGAGCCCCAGATTCCCTTCCTGTATCAGATCCAGAAAGAGCATCCCACGTCCCATATATTTCTTGGCAATGCTGACTACCAGGCGAAGGTTCGCCTCTATCAGCTGAGATTTGGCCTCGTCGTCCCCCATCTCTATCCTCTTCGCCAGTTCCACCTCTTGAGATTGATTCAATAGAGGGATGGTACCGATTTCCCTAAGATACATCCTGACAGGGTCTCCTCCGCCTCCGGAGTCGGAAGAGACCGATTCTCCGGAAATGCGAGAAGAGGAATCGTCGCCTTTTTTTTCGTCCTCGTCGTCAACCCCTTGGATATCTATCCCCAAGGCCCGAAGATTGTCGTATATCTTCTCCAGCAACACCTCGTTCAGAGTCTGAGGGGTCATATGACGTTTGATGTCCTCTTTGGTAACGAATCCCTTGCTCTGCCCCTCGAGAAGAATATCCTTTATCTTATCGAGGTACTGGTCCAGAACGATCTCGGTATGATCCGCTCCTATATCTAGATCGTCGTTTACTTCCTGCTGGTCAACGATGTGCTTCATATCACAACCACCGTCCTCTTCCACAATCAGGAACCTTTCTGGGATACCAGTTTCTGTCGAAGGTCCTCCATTTCCCTTATTTCCCGGGTCGTAGCCTCCCCTTTGAGCATTTTTACACGAAGTTCATTATACCTCATCTGCCCCTTTTGGCGATAGAGGAGATGACAAAAATGTCGCCATTTCCAATCGGAATTTTGAGTGAATTCATCCAAATAGGCTCCTCCTCTGGCTAAAACCCGAAGCTGAAAGGTCTCCCCCATCTCGAGCCATCGCTTTTCCAACGAGGAGGGAGATTCTCCCATAATTATGGAACCGGCCATGAGTTTAAGTCTGGGATCGGATAGAAGCTCCATAACCTCTCTGGTATCGCATTTTCTACGAAGATCGAACTCGCTCCAGAGTAGGGAGATCAGCGCTATCTCAGGCAAAGGAGGCATTTCCAGGCTATCTCTGCCCTCTTCCGGAAGAGATGGCGAGATCTCTGTATCGACAAAACGACCGCCCTTCCTGCGTCCGGAACGGACCTTCTCCAATGCATCCAACACCTCGAAATCCCTAATGCCCAACAAAGCGGCTAAAGAGGGAAGATAGGGAGATACATCGGTCACGTCTATGTTTGAAAGGCCCTCTAGAAGATCGTGAACTGCCGATTTTCTGGTACTGTCGTCCTTGATGGCGGGAGAGAGCAATTTTATGTGATGTTCCACCAGGGGCAAAGCTCTTTTCAGACAACTTTCGAAAAGAGCCTTGCCACCGTCGGCTCTCAAAAGGTCATCCGGGTCCTGTCCCTCGGGAAGAGCGACGACTTTCACCGATAAGCCCGCTTTCTGAAGAACGTACATCCCTCTTATCGCCGCAGCCTGTCCCGCCTGATCGGCATCGTAACAGATGAAAACCTCATCGGCCAATCGTTTTAATATGGTCGCCTGATCCTCCGTCAAAGCGGTGCCTAAGGTGGCTACCGTCTGAGGATAGCCCTCCATATGAAGTCGCAAGGCGTCCATATATCCCTCGACTATTATCGAGTGTCCGCCGTTTCTTATAGCTCCCTTGGCCTTATCTATTAGAAAAAGGGTCCTCCTCTTGCTGTAAATCTCGGTCTCAGGACTGTTAAGATACTTCGCTCCGTCGCCATCGACGATACGTCCACCGAAAGCCACTAAACGACCGGTGATATCCCTGATCGGGAAGATGACCCTGCCGCGGAATCTATCGTAAGGACCTCGATCTCCTCTGAGGACCAGTCCACACCTCTCCGCGTCCTTCAAGGATATCCCTTTCTCCTTGAGAGATTGGACCATGAAAGACCAGGAAGGAGGAGCCCACCCCAACTCGAACGACGACCGAACCTGGGAAGGGATCATCCTACGGTCCAGATACCCTCGAGGGACACTCCCCTGATCCCCGTCCATACATTCTCTAAAAAGGGAACAAGCCTCCTCCATTACGTCGAAAAGACTTTTTTTACCGGATCCGTCGCCTCGACTATATGACTCGATCTCTATGCCCGCTCGGCGAGCCAGAAGGGAGAGAGCCTCAGGAAATGAAAGCCCCTCTTTTTCCATAACGAAGCTGAAGATATCCCCACCCTTTCCGCATCCGAAACAATGCCAGGATTGCCTCTCCTGGGATACATAGAAGGAAGGAGTTTTTTCTTCGTGAAAGGGACAGAGACCTTTGTAGTTTCTACCGCTCCTGGTCAGTTTTACGTAATCTCCGACTATATCCACAACATCTAGCCTGGATTTTATTCTATCCACGTCATCGCCCACTGACTCACCCCCTCAAAAGCTAGGTCTACTTAAAAACGGGGAGAGCATATGCTCTCCCCGTTTGAGATGGTAAAACGGATATCCGATTCGTAGGCTTAAATATCTCCTGCTACAGGAAGAGAGGGGCCATAACCACGGCCACGACGGACATCAACTTGATGAGAATATTGAGACTCGGTCCGGAGGTATCCTTGAAAGGATCTCCGACGGTATCTCCGACCACGGCGGCGGCGTGTTGCTCCGTGCCCTTGCCTCCGTGATGTCCCTCCTCGATATACTTTTTGGCGTTATCCCAGGCTCCTCCGGAGTTTGACATGAAGATAGCCAACATCACACCGGTGACTATAGCTCCTCCTAAAAGTCCACCAAGGGCCTCGGGGCCGAGGAAGACACCCACCAAGACGGGACAGACTATGGCCAAAAGACCGGGCAAGACCATCTCCTTGAGAGCCGCACCGGTAGAGATCTCGACGCACTTTTCGTATTCCGGGCGGGCTGTTCCCTCCATAATGCCGGGGATCTCCCTGAACTGGCGTCTGACCTCGTCGATCATCTTTTCCGCGGCCCTTCCGACGGCCTGTATGGTTAGGGCACTGAAAAGGAAGGGAAGCATTCCACCGAGGAAGAGTCCGGTCATCACCGTCGGGTTGCTGAGGTCGATGGCTTGAAGGTTGACGGCGGCAGCATAGGCGGCAAACAGAGACAGGGCGGTAAGAGCGGCCGAGCCGATAGCCAACCCCTTGCCCATAGCGGCGGTGGTGTTGCCGACAGCGTCAAGCTTATCGGTTATCTTCCTGACCTCAGGAGGAAGCTTGCTCATCTCGGCAATTCCGCCGGCGTTGTCGGCTATGGGACCGTAGGCATCGACGCTGAGGGTCATGCCGGTGATGGAAAGCATTCCGACGGCGGAACAGGCTATACCGAAGAGTCCACCGAACTTATAGCTGACCAGGGTGGCGATACATATCATTATGACCGGAACGACCGTGGAGATCATTCCCACCGCGATCCCGGAAAGGATCGTCGTGGCAGCTCCCGTCTCGGTAGCCTGGGCTATCTGCTTAACCGGCTTGTAGTCCGCCGAGGTATATATCTCGGTAACCCAGCCGATAAGGACACCTACCAGGATTCCGGAAAGGACGCTCCAGAAGAGGGCGATATCGTTCATCATGAACTTGGTGGCCAGGAAAGCCCCTACCATCATCAAAGCCCCGGTCAGGAAGGTCCCCTTTCTGAGCGCGGTCTGAGCATTTCCGCCCTCCTTGACTTTAACGACGACGGTACCGAGGATCGAAGAAATTATTCCGATACCAGCCAACACCAGAGGATAGGCGACGCCAACACCTCCGGCAACTATGACCCCTATAGCCATGGCAGCTATTATAGAGTTCACGTAGGACTCGAAAAGATCGGCTCCCATACCGGCGATGTCCCCTACGTTATCTCCAACGTTATCGGCGATGGTGGCAGGATTTCGAGGATCGTCCTCGGGAATCCCCGCCTCGACCTTGCCTACCAAGTCTGCTCCGACGTCGGCGGCCTTGGTATAGATCCCTCCGCCTACACGGGCAAACAAGGCGATGGAGCTAGCGCCGAATCCGAAGCCGGTGATAATGCTGGGATCACGATACAGAAAATAGCAGACCAATATTCCCAAAACACCGAGACCCACGACCGCCATGCCCATTACGCTGCCACCCTTGAAGGCCACGTTGAGGGCGGGATTTATCCCTCTGGTGGCTGCATAGGCGGTCTTTCCGTTGGACTTGGTCGCAACGTTCATGCCGATATAGCCAGCAACGGCGCTACACATGGCTCCGAGCACGAAAGCCAGAGCCGTGGGCAATCCTAGCTTCCAGGTTAAAAGCACGGCAACCAAGATTACGAAAGGGAAAAGCCAACGATATTCTCTGTTCAAAAAAGCCATGGCACCGCGATGGATGATGCTGGAAAGCTCCTCCACCCTCTCGTTATCGACCCTGAAACCGCTGACCTTGCGATAAGCCATCATCGCGTAGATCAGGGCCAGAATCCCGGAAAAACCGACAAGCAAAAACACTTGACCCATAAAACAGACCTCCTCTGTGTTCGATACAACACACCGTTAACGAGGTCCCCCATAGGGGGATCACCTCGCCAAAGCTCCAACATTATAGTAAAGGGACAGGATAAAAACAAGCAAAGGCCCGGCCTTAAACTACTCCCACTCTATGGTTGCAGGTGGTTTGCTAGTTACGTCGTAAACTACCCTGTTTATGCCGGATACCTCGTTGCATATCCTGGTAGAGACCCTGTCGAGGACCTCCAAGGGGAAACGAAACCACTCTGCGGTCATACCGTCCGAGGACGTTATGGCTCTAAGAGCCAAAACCCTGGCGTAGGTCCTATCGTCGCCCATAACTCCTACGGTATAGACCGGAAGGAGCACTGCAAAGGCCTGCCATATATTATCGTACAGACCGGCTTTCTTGATCTCGTCGATATATATCCGATCGGCTTTTCTAAGGACATCCAATTTTTCCTTGGTAATATCTCCAAGACAGCGAACGGCCAGACCTGGACCTGGGAAGGGATGACGATTGACTATATCCCGAGGCACTTCGAGTATCCTTCCGATAGCCCTTACCTCGTCCTTGAAGAGATCTCTTAGAGGCTCCAGGACCTTCAGGTCCATGTCCTCGGGAAGGCCTCCGACGTTGTGATGGCTCTTTATGACCGCAGCGTTCTTCCCCTGATGGCCGCTTTCTATGACGTCAGGGTAGAGCGTTCCCTGCAGAAGCCATTTGGCATCGGCTATCTTCGACGACTCGGCCTCGAAAACTCTCACGAAAAGCTCACCGATGATCTTACGTTTTCTCTCCGGATCGGTAACACCTTCCAATGCGGTCAGAAAACGTTCTGAAGCATCCACGTGAACGACGTTTAAATCCATGGCCTCGTAACTCTCCAAGACCTCCTCGGCTTCCCTGTTCCTGAGCATTCCGGTGTCCACGAAGATACACTGAAGTCTGTCCCCGATGGCCTTGGACACCAAAGCGGCGGCCACGGAGGAATCCACGCCTCCGGAGAGACCGCAGATAACCCTGTCGTCACCTACTGTAGATCTGATGGAGGCCACGGAACTCTCGACCCAGTCTCCTAGATCCCAGTCTCCGTTACACCCACATATCTTAAACAAAAAATTGGAAAGCATGGTCGTTCCGTGTTCCGTATGGGCAACCTCGGGGTGGTACTGAAACGCCACCAATCGCCCGTCGGGGCTGCGGAAACCGGCGATAACGCCGTCGTCGGTCTTGGCAGTCAAGACCATGTTCTCAGGGATGGCCTCGACGTCGTCGCCGTGACTCATCCAGACCTGGGTCCTCGAGGGGACGTCGTCGTAGATCGTTGCCTCGTCGTCCACTATGGTGACGTGAGCTCGACCGTATTCCCTGCTTGTGGACGATCGAACCCTTCCTCCCATGGCCTTACAGATGTACTGCATCCCGTAACAGAGCCCCATCACAGGAACCGACATATTCAATATTGCGGGATCTATCCAGGGGGCGCCTTCCTCCAACACACTCCTGGGACCTCCGGATATGACCACACCCATAGGAGATCTGGCCTCTATCTCCTCCAAGGTGGAGTCCCACGGCATTATCTCGCTGTGTACTTTCAACTCCCTGATGCGCCTGGCTATCAGCTGGGTAAACTGAGAGCCGCAGTCCAAAATCACGATGTTTTCCATGATCTCAAAGTTCCTCCCCCGTTTAAATACGAACCTTCCCGTCGCTCCGTTCATGATACCAGAAAGGGAGGCCTTGGTGATCTTTCAAACGATAAAATCGAAAAAAGGAACCCCCGGCGAAAAACCGGGGGTTCCGGAAAGGACCTTCAGGACATCGAGTCTAGTACATACCGCCCATTCCGCCGGGCATCCCACCCATTCCGGCGGCGGGATCGCTCTTCTCCTCGGGCTTATCCGCCACGAGGGCCTCGGTGGTCAGGACCATCTTAGCCACGGAAGCGGCATTCTCCAAGGCGCTCCTGGTCACCTTCACGGGATCGATGATGCCCTCTTTGATCATGTTGACGTAATCTCCGGTGGCAGCGTTAAGCCCGCAACCGTCCTCCAGGCCTCGCACCTTCTCTACCACAACGTCGCCCTGAAGGCCGGCATTGGTGGCTATAAGGTGGAGAGGCGAGGAAAGGGACTTGAGGACCAGGCTGGCGCCGGTCTTTTCGTCTCCATGGAGCTTATCTATCTCCTTGGACAAACCATCGATACAGCTGACCAGTGCGACACCGCCCCCGGCAACGATTCCCTCTTCAACGGCAGCTCTCGTAGCGGCCAGGGCATCGTCGATCCTGAGCTTCAGCTCTTTCTGCTCCGTCTCGGTAGCGGAACCGACCTGTATCACAGCGACGCCTCCGACTATCTTGGCAAGACGTTCCTGGAGCTTCTCCTTGTCGTAATCGGAGGTTGAGTCCTCAAGCTCCTTGCGAATCTGAGCAGCCCTCTTGCGAATATCCTCTGGGTTGCCTGAGCCCTCGACGATGGTGGTCTCCTCTTTGGTAACCCGGATCTTCTTGGCTTTACCGAGCTTGGAGAGCTCCACGTTCTCCAGCTTCTCTCCCAGATCGGAGGTGATGACCTCTCCGCCGGTCACGATGGCGATATCCTGAAGCATAGCCTTACGACGCTCGCCGAAGCCGGGTGCCTTGACCGCCGCAACCTGCATGGTACCGCGCAGCTTATTGACGACCAAGGTCGCCAAAGCCTCTCCCTCGATGTCCTCGGCGATTATGAGAAGAGGCTTCCCGGTCTGGACCACCTTCTCCAAGATGGGAAGGACGTCCTTGATGTTGCTGATCTTACCATCGTATATCAGGATATAGGCGTCCTCGTGGGCGGCCTCCATACGCTCGGGATCGGTGACCATATAAGGGCTGACATAACCTTTGTCGAACTGAAGTCCCTCCACGGTCTCAAGGGTGGTTCCCATGGTCTGACTATCCTCTACCGTGATGACCCCGTCCTCACCGACCTTCTCCATCGCCTCGGCGATCAGTTTACCGACCACCTCGTCGTTGGCGGAGATAGAGGCCACCTGGCTGATCTCCGACTTGCCCTTAACCTGTATGGATTTCTTCTTCAGGTCTTCGGTTATGAAGTTGACGGCCTTCTCGATACCGGTGCGAAGGAACATTCCGTTAGCACCGGCCGCGACGTTCTTCATACCCTCGTGGATTATCTCCCTGGCAAGAACGGTCGCCGTGGTGGTACCGTCTCCGGCCACATCGTTGGTCTTGGAAGCGACCTCCTTGACCAGCTGGGCACCCATATTCTCGTAGGGATCGTCCAGCTCGATCTCCTTGGCTATGGTGACACCGTCGTTGGTGATAGTAGGAGAGCCGAATTTCTTCTCCAAAACAACGTTACGTCCCTTGGGACCAAGGGTAACTCCTACGGTATCAGCGACTTTATCGATCCCGCGCTCCATTGCGCGACGAGCTTCCTCACCAAAAGCGAGAATTTTTGCCATAGTTGTCGAACCTCCCGTTCTTTCTATCGGTAAATTAATGATCTAACGGTCTTAAACGTCTACTTCTCTATTACGGCGAGAACGTCTCTCTCGCTGAAGATCACGTATTCGTCTCCGTCGATTTTTACCTCCGTACCGGCATACTTGCTGAAGATAATCCTGTCGCCGACCTTGAGCTCAAGAGGAAGCTTCTGACCGTTCTCCAGAACTTTCCCGGAACCTACAGCCATTACCTCGCCTTCCTGAGGTTTCTCCTTGGCAGTGTCGGGCAAGAAGAGTCCACCTTTTGTCATTTCTTCACTGGTAACGACCTTGACTACGATACGATCCGCAAGGGGTTTGAGATTCACGCTAAATACCTCCCTCAAAATTTCTTTGGTGATATTAGCACTCAAACCTTGTGAGTGCTAATCGACGATGCTGATGATACAGGCAGCCCCTTTAAATCTCAAGAGAGATCAGGAGCATTGTGAGATAAATAACACGCATTACGAGCTAAAATCGCCGTTTTTCTTCTATAATCACATTTGGTCAAACTCCATCCATAATGCTCCACGAAGGAGAAGGAGACAAGTCCAAGCCGCTTCTACGTCCTCTCATCCAACCGTGGTATCCCGCCGCTCCTATCATGACGGCGTTGTCGGTACAATAGAACATATCTGGGACATATCCCCTCCAGGATCCGCGATCGAGAACCATATCCCTGAGACAGCTGTTGGCGGCGACGCCTCCTGAGAGTACCACCTTTCTAACCCCGGTCTTTTGGACAGCCAGATCCAGTTTACATATCAGAGCCTCTACGGCGGATCTCTGAAAGGAAGCACATATATCCTCCACGGGGAGAGATGTTCCCTCTTTCTTCATGCGTTCTATCTGCCAGAGCACGGCTGTCTTCAAACCACTAAAGCTAAAGGATATCTCATCCGATCTTTTCAAGGGAACCGGAAAGTCGAATGCCTGAGGATCTCCGTCCTTCGCCAATTCGTCCACGATAGGTCCTCCCGGATACGCAAGGCCTAGAAGTTTAGCCACCTTGTCGTACGCTTCTCCCGCGGCGTCGTCTTTGGTTCCACCCAATATTCTGTAAAGCCCTAGATCTTCCACGAGAACAACTTCGGTGTGCCCGCCGGAGACTATCATCGCTATGAAGGGAGGCTCAAGGTCGGGATGATTCACCACGTTGGCGAACACGTGTCCCTCCAGATGGTTTACCCCTAAAATCGGTTTTTCCCACGCCTGGGCCAATCCCTTGGCCGTCATGACACCTACCAGTAATGATCCCATCAGCCCCGGTCCGGCGGTCACGGCTATGAGGTCCAAATCCGACGGTTTTGCATCGGCTTCAGCTAAAGCCCTTTCCACCAAGGGAAGAATCGCCTCCAGGTGCATCCTGGAGGCGTATTCCGGAACAACCCCCCCAAAGGGAGCATGTCTCTCCACCTGAGATGACATCGTGGAGGACAGTACATTTCTCTGGCCTTCGAGTATGGCTACGGCGGTATCGTCGCAACTGCTCTCTATGGCCAATGTCAGGAACCCCATAAACTCAACTCCCACAGCCACTGCAACAACTGCAGTTACCGCTGCAACTTTTCGAATTGAACTTTTCTCCGCTGACATGAATCAAGACATTGCTGCCGCAAAAAGGACACCTAAGCTCTCTTTTCTCGCTTTCAAATTCCTTTTCACAGGCCGCGCATTTAAAGACGTGCACTAACCTCACCTCCTCGGGACAATCCAATCGGTAGTCCATTCACCATAAGCCATCTCCAGAGAACGCCCCGGCTTCAGCAGAGACCTGGGCATGGAAAACGCCAACGTAGCCACCGTACCGGAAGACAGGGGGCCTACGTTTATCATGTCCTTTCTGGATACGACGTCGCTCATCTTTAATTTGTACCCTCCTATCTTTATCTCGGTAGGGTCGAATTCCCAGTTTTTTATCGCCTCGTATCTCAACAGGAAGAACTCTCTTTTCCCTTTCCTTGCGACCGTTTCATATTGAAGGTTCCACGTCAGCCATTCCGGCAAATTTCCTCTATCCACTCTGGCGACATCACACAACCTCCTGTCCATAAACAGGAAGGTCAATTTTCCTTTCGCCCCTAAAACCATATCGCCCATGATCTGACCTTCGACCCACACCACCGAGGAACGATCGGCCTCCAAATCCTCGAAAGAAGAACCCCAACAAGGAATACCGACAACAAAAAGCATCACTAGTGCAGATGAAAAAATAAACATCTTACCTATTCGATTCATCGCATTTTTTGTCCTTTCTCTTTCTGGAGACAACGGCCTCTTTTATCCAATGGAGCTCACCAGACCCCATAACGGCGGCTCCTCCTATGTAGGAGACCCCTCCTAAAATCGCGGCGAACAGGATCCATAGGGACCTCCAAGCCATCGAACCGCCCTGAGGATAGGGATACAAAACCGAGAAACCGTACAGAACCACTGCCAGAGCCGACAGAGCTACCATATTTTTAACGATCCAGGACATGTCGAAAAGACCTATTCGATGCGTCGTTTTCCTACCTAGAAGATAAAGCCCGACAAACGAGGAAAGAGTAAAGGCTATCGAGGTAGCCAAAGCCAGCCCACTGAATCCCATGGGACGCAGGAGCAAGACGCTGATTACCAGGTTAGAGACGACGCTTGACAGGGTCACTGCAACGGCCGCCCTTGGAAGCCCCTTAGCGTAGAGCGCTCTCATGATTACAGTCGAACAGGCCATTCCTGGAAGTCCTAAAGCATACATAGACATGGCCAAAGAGGTCGCGTTCCATGCCCATTCGCCGAAAGCTCCTCTGTAGAAAAGAACGTGTATCACGGGCCCCGAGACCATGCAGGCTGCCACCGTTATCGGCAATATGGCGAAAAGAGCAAACCTCACCGAATCCCGAACGGTCTCAGAGAACACCCTGTCCCCCTCCAACATACATCTCGATAGTTCCGGAAGCACCGCCTGAGATATGGCTATCACGACGAGTCCGAGAGGAAGCTGTATAACTCTGTTGGCGTAGTTCAGGACAGAAATGGCCCCATCCTGGAGAAAAGAGCCCAATACCCTGCTGATGATCGGATTTATCTGATTCAGAGAGAGACCTGCCGCATAGGGAAGGAAGAGCAACATCATCCTTCCGAGCTCTGGATCTCCTTTTTTAGGAATCGCCGGGAGGAGGGAGACTCCTTCCCTGGAGACCGCCAGAAGCTGTACCCCCATCTGCAAGACCCCTCCTAGAAGAACCGCCCAGACCAGACAGGATACGCCGCTCCTTGACGCAAACAGGAGCACGATCGTAATATATGCTACGTTGGCCATGGCGGGAGCCACGGCAGGCACGAAAAACCTGCCCATGCTGTTTAAGACTCCCATGGCAAGTGCGGCCATTGATACCATCATCAGATATGGGAACATCCACCTGGTCAGGGACACCGCCAAGTTGGTCTTTTCGACGTCAAATCCCGGGGCCATCAAGGAGACCAATAATGGAGACATTAGATAACCCAAAACGACAACCACGGCACACAAAAAAAGCAACACAGATGAAGCCTGCCTGGCCAGGTTTTCGGCCCTCTCGCATCCGTCCTTCTCGAGGACCTGAGCGAAAACCGGCACGAACGCTGCAGAGAGAGCCCCTTCCGCCAGAAGCTGTCTTGCCAGATTAGCAAGGGTATAGGCTATGTAGAAAGCGTCGAGAGAACGAGAGGCCCCGAAAAGGGCCGCGGTTATGATCTCTCTAGCCAGTCCAAGTATTCGGCTGGCGAAGGTTCCCAGCATCATTGTAAGAGCGTTTCTGACCATACGAGAGAGAATTACCGACACAGAGCTTCCTCCAGTTCAAGATAGATCGAGGTGCATAATAAGATGAGCAAGACGATGATATGGGGTCTGGGAAACGAGCTCTACGGGGACGACGCGGTAGGGGTGATAATATCCGACAGATTAAAGAGAACCCCTCCTGCCGACACGGTGGTATACACATGTTATACCGTACCCGGAAATTACGTATACGCCATAAAGAGGGAGAGACCAGAAAGGCTGATCCTGGTAGACGCCTCCGACATGGGACTCATCCCCGGGGATTTCAGGCGTTTTTCAATAGAGAGGATATCGGATGTCTCTTTCACAAATCACGACATGCCCTTGAACCTGATGTTGAACCAGCTCGATCTGGAGACGTTTGTAATAGGGATACAGCCAGAGAGGGTCATGCTGGGAGCGCCCCTCAGCGCAAAGGTGGCCTCTGCAGCAGAAAGGGTAGAGAGCATCCTCCGATCGGGAGACATCGATAAAATAGCTCCTCTTTGATCGAAAAGTCACCAGGTAAACCTCTCTCCGAGATAGAATTTCCTGGCTACCTCGCTCCTGGCTACCTCATCGGGATTACCCTCTATGACTATTTCTCCTCTGTGGATCAGATAGGTTTTATCGGTTATGGCCAGGGTATCCCTGACGTTATGATCGGTTATCATTATTCCGTAACCTTTTTCCCTGAGTCCCAAAATTATCTGTTGTATATCGTAGACCGCTATCGGATCTATCCCGCTGAATGGTTCGTCCAAAAAGATAAAGTCCGGCATTATAGCTAAGCACCTAGCTATCTCAAGCCGCCGTCGCTCTCCTCCACTCAAAGCGTATCCCGATACGTCCACCAGTCTCTGAAGTCCCAGATCCTCCACCAGACGATCAGCAATCTCCCGTCTCTCCGCCTTAGCGACGTGTCTTTCCTCTAACACGAGATCCAGATTTTCTCTAACCGTTAGACTTCGAAACACAGAACTTTCTTGAGGCAGATAGCCTATTCCTATACGAGCCCTCTTATAGACAGGGAGGTCGGTTATCTCCCTGTCTCCCAGTAGAACGCGACCTCTGTCGGGTCTTATCAACCCCACTATCATGTAAAAACTGGTGGTTTTTCCAGCTCCGTTAGGCCCCAGGAGTCCGGTGATCTTTCCCATAGGAATCTTCAGGTCGACCCCTGAAACAACGGTCCGCTTTCTGTAGCTCTTCGTCAACCCTTCCGCTGAAAGGGTAACTCCGTTTCGTGATGTCATGGATGATACAACCTCATTCCACGTCGAAGGTTATCTTGGGGCTCCCCTTCGCCTCTATCTTGCTTGTAGCCGGATAAAAGACCACGTTTTTGGCGGTTATCTTTCTACCTCTCTGCACCGCCACCGCACCTCCGCTCATAACTATGGAACCCCTGTCTTTCGAATATAGCGCCTTGCCACCGGAGATTTTCGTCAAGGTTCCGTCTTTCAGGTGTTTTATCTCCATCTTGACGGATCCGTTGGCCTCGAACTCTCGAAGCATACCGTCGCCGATCGCTCCTTTTACCCTATCGCAGGACAGGGAGATCCCCTCGTCGTCGTCCTGGAAACGAGAGACCTTAGTCGCTATGAAGCGATCTCCGATCATCTCCACGTCATAACACCTCAAAGAGCGGCTTCCGAAACGACCTTCGACGGAGCCGACCATGGAGATCCTCTCCGGCTTGGAGAAGGAGGCATTCAGCTCCTGGCACTGAAACGAAAGGTTCTCTCCGCTCCAGGTCCCCTCGGCTCTGACGTTCTGCCACATTCTGGCGGTATTTTCCCTATAGCTACCCTCGCAACGATCGGAGACTACCTTGAGATCCTCCCTTATCAACGTCACGTTTCCCAATCCGACCAAAAGCCCCGTAGCCGTATCGAAAGTCATGTTGTCGGCGGTAAGCTTCACCTTGGCGCAACAGATAAAAGGAGATGAAAATATCGAAAAGAGAGAAAGCAACAGCACCGCCAGGGCCGTTTTAAATAGCCTCATCGACGACCGCCCTCGTCGGGATCGATGGGGACCCACCCCATGGAGCCGATCCTTTCCACCGCATCCTCCACCTGATAGCGAGAGTAGAACCCCCTATCGACGATCCTCTTCGTCGCACGCGATATCATCTCTTCACCATACCATCTGTTTATGGAGTCCTCTACAAGAACTCCCTTCGCCGGGCCTCCCCCACGAATTCGACAATAGACTACGAACGGAGTTGTCCCTCCGGAAGGCACCCTATTACGTCTGATATAACTGGACGTCAGTTTTCTGCTATCGACCACGATAGGGTCTATAACCAGACGAGCTTCTTCCATATCGTCCAAGAGATGGCTTACCCTTTCGTAGTTGGCTATCTCTACTGATAGAACATCCAGAAAGTGGTCCTCCAAGCGAATAGATCTGTCCTGCATTTTCCAGGCCCCCTTTTAAAATCGAACATCGGTCCTGAAATTATATAGTAAAGGCCCCCGTAATAGGAGGCCTCTGGGCAAAATATGCTAGTCGGAGTAATCCTCCCCGTCTTTCTTCGCGGCATTGGGAGCCTTATCCGAACCGAAATCCCCTCTGGAAGCCTGAACTTTCATGTCGGGAAACGGATTCCAGTTTTCCCTGGACGACATTCTCTCCTTGACTATCTCGGCGGTTCCCTCCGCGTTAAAGGCCTTTATGAACCTCTCGGCCCACCACTGAGTTTCCTCTACTATCATATCGAGACGATCCGACGGAAGAGACGCTATCCGCTCCCAGAAAGGAAGATTGGCTTTTTTATAGTTCCCGTCCTTACGGCTGTAACCCTGACCGTCACACCAAGAGACCAGGTCGTTCCAGAGATCCATCGGTATTCCACGGTCCTGTTCTTTTATGTAGCTATCCCCTTCTATCACGGCGTTACCGGTTTCCTGATCCATCTTGATACCGAACAACACGTTCTGGAACAAGGTCGCCACGTTGCCCTTGTTTATGCCGTATTTTGAGAATTCAGCGCATTTGTCTATAGCGGTACCGGATATACCGTGTTGAGCGATGGATACACCGTAGGGAGCTATGGCTTCGGCGATTTCCTTCGTCCTCTCGAGATCGATCCCCTCCGCCTGTCCCTTCGAGGCATCGTAGGTACCGTGCAAACTCCCGTTCGAGATGGCCAAAAGATCGGGAAAGATGCTCCAGGAATTCAATCCGCCTACGAAGTACAGAGCCTCCTCGACCGTTGAAAGTTCCCCTGCTCCTTTTATCTCGCCCACCTCTACCTCCAAACCGAAATAAGGTGGCACATGCATAGCGACATCTCTGGTAGCACAAAGATTCTCCCAATCAGGAAGATGGGAGGCGTCTATGGCGACGGAGGTCCAACCATTTCTGACTATCCTACCTAGATCGGAGACCGCCTTGATCACATCGTCATAACCCTTTATGCCGTAGTGGTCCACATGGAGGGCAAAGACAGCTCCGTGACCGATCTCGGACGAATATCGAACAGCAGCCTCAGGCAGAGTATCGAAGTTACTTCCACAATAGTTGGTCTCCGATTTCGCTATTTCTATAATGACCGCGGCATCAAGTTTTTTCGCAGCTTTTAGAATCCCTTTCACCGTAAGGGGATGCCTGGCGTTCGCGGCCAAAGCTATTGCGCCTTTATGTTTCATTGCGCCGAAGACGTCCCGTCCGCTGACCAATGCAACGTCCTCGGAGTCCCATCTAGCTCGAACATTTAGAGGACGTCTGGAGAGAAACGAACACTCTTTGGATGCCATAACACTATCACTCCTCAAGTTAATACGATAACGTCTAAAGGGGACCTCTAAAACCTCACGAACCTCACTTCCAGTTAGTTCCAGTGAGGTAGTCCCAATGGATAACTTACGTTTTTAGAGGTACGCTACAATAGACGCTCCAAAATACCTTATCCCTCTTTTGCCATTATATCCATACAGCCGGTTTCGTAAAAGAGGAGAAGTACGCCCAAAAAAAGAACTATTTCGATATTTACTCCAGGGTTGCGAACATCCAGCCTCCATGGTATTATACCTCTCGCACCGGGTTGAAGCTCGGTCGACCATTGGGGAATCGTCCAACGGCAGGACGCCTGACTCTGGATCAGGTAATCGGGGTTCGAATCCCTGTTCCCCAGCCAAATGGTCCCTTCGTCTAGTGGTCTAGGACGCCGGGTTCTCAGCCCGGTAACAGGGGTTCGAACCCCCTAGGGACTGCCAAAAGCTAAAGGCCTTCCATTTTTCATGGAAGGCCTTTTTATTATCATCCGCTCTATCCAGACACGACTAAGAGCTAGCCGTTAAAGTATGGTGGACCCCATTGTCAAGACCATTTTTTAGCCTAGATTAGTTTAGGTCAGACTGCTATAGGTCTTCCTTTCCGAAGTAGATCTCCTGCGGTGTCC
>NZ_JAKGUE010000015.1:59953-68210 GCF_021568795.1 Dethiosulfovibrio faecalis | reverse complement strand
GGTCCCTAGGGACCGCCGCTTTTTTGTGCTTTCGAGCCTTCAACTCTGCGATTTCATCAGGTGGCACGAGACAACATGTCCCGGCTCCATCTCTTGTGCCTCTGGTCTCAGTCGGGAGCAAAGAGGCATGGCCTCCTTGCATCTTCCGTGAAACGGACATCCGGAGGGAAGGTCTATCGCGCTTGGAATCTCTCCCTTAGGAAGGTCCTCTGTGTCGGAGGTCTTCCCGGATATCCTGGGGATGGCTGAGAACAGCGCCCTGGTATATGGATGCGACGGGTTCGAGAATATCTGTCGTTTGTCCCCCTTTTCCACGATGTATCCCAGGTACATGACGGCTATCTCGTCGCTTATGTGTTTGACCACCGAGAGGTCGTGGGCTATGAAAAGATAGGAGAGAGATAGTTCGTCCTTAAGGTCCATCAGCAGGTTCAGTATCTGAGCCTGTATGGAGACGTCCAGTGCCGATACCGGTTCGTCCGCTATTATAAGCTCCGGTTCCACCGCCAGGGCCCTGGCTATGCCTATTCTCTGTCTCTGACCTCCGCTGAACTGATGGGGGTATCTGGATCCCTGTTCCGCCCTGATCCCGACCCGTTTAAGCAGCTTCATGGCCTTTTCCCTCGCCTCTGCAACGGAGGATGAAGTTCTATGAAACAGCATCGGCTCGGTCAGTATGTCCAAGACTCTCTGTCTGGGGTTTAGGGACGCATAGGGATCCTGGAATATCATCTGCATCCTCTTTCTGAGAGGGAGCATCTCCTCTCTGGAAAGCTCGGTTATGTCCCTGCCGTCGTAGGTTATACTTCCCGATTTCGGCTCTATCAGCTTTATTACCGTCCTTGCCGCGGTGGATTTCCCGCAGCCCGACTCTCCCACTATGCTGAAGACCTTCCCCTTTTTCACGGAAAAGCTTATCCCGTTCACCGCCTTGACGATCCTCTCTTTTATCGTAGGCCGTCCCTTGTCGAAGGTTATTTTGCTGAGAAGATCGGGGTTCAGGTCGAAACTCTGAACCAGATCCCGTACGTCCAGAAGGTGTTCCATCTACAGGCTCTCCTCTCCGAGTGGAAAATGGCATGCCGCCAGGTGTCCCTCCGCAACCTCGACCAGAGGCGGTTCCTTTTCGTCACATATGGCTCGGGCGAAGGGGCATCTGGGGGCGAAGCGACAGCCTTCGGGCAGATCGAACATATTGGGAACGATCCCCTTTATGGTGTCCAGCTTCTTTTTGTCTCTATCCAGGTCCGGTATGGAGCCTATTAGTCCCCTGGTGTAGGGATGGGCGCTTTTGTCTATGACGGTCCTCGTGGTCCCGGTCTCCACGATCTTACCGCAGTACATCACGTTGACTCGGTCGGCCATCTCGGACACCACCGCCAGGTCGTGGGTTATCAGTATCAGGGATCTTCCCCTGTTTTTGACCATGTCGGACATCAGCCTGAGGATCTGGGCCTGTATCGTCACGTCCAGAGCGGTGGTCGGCTCGTCGGCTATCACTATTTTAGGATCCGCCGCCAGGGCTATGGCTATGACCACCCTCTGTCTCATTCCGCCGCTGAACTGATGAGGGTAGGCTCGTAGCCTTTTCTCCGGGGTGGAGATGCCCACGGACCTCAGAAGCTCGATAGAGGCTTCCTTTCTAGCCCTACCGTCCATGTCGGTGTGCAGCCTCAGAGTTTCGTCCAGCTGTCTGCCTATTGTGTATACCGGATTCAGAGAGGTCATGGGGTCCTGGAATATCATGGAGATATCCCTTCCCCTCACCCGGTTCATCTCTTTCTCGGAGAGTTTCATTAGATCGCTGCCGTCGAATTCGATGGAGCCCGATTCTATCCGTCCCGGCTCGTCTATCAGTCTTATGACGGAGAACCCCGTGACGGATTTGCCTCCTCCTGATTCTCCCACTATGGCCAGGATCTCACCGTGATCCACGGAGAAGGACACTCCGTCCACCGCCCTGACGGTCCCCTTGAAGGTGTGAAAGTAGGTCTTGAGATCCTTAACTTCCAGGAGTCTTTCAGCCATATCGATCCCTCCCCACGTCACTTTAACTTTGGGTTCAGCTCGTCTCTCAGGAAGTCCCCGAGGAGGTTGGTGCCGAACACTATGACCATGATGTAGAGCCCCGGAAGGATCGAGACCCACCAAAGGCCGCTGTAGAGCACCGAGAATCCGTTGTTGCACAGCATCCCCAGGGATGGCCGGGTAAGAGGTACTCCCAGGCCGAGAAAGCTCAGGCTGGCTTCGGTCAATATGAACGATCCGACCTGTATCGTCGAGAGGACTATGATGGATGCGAAGACGTTGGGCATTATGTGTCGGAACAGTATCCTGCGGTGGGGGAGCCCTATGACCTTAGCTGCTTCGACGTACTCGTTTTTCTTGACCGAAAGGGTCTCGCCTCGGACGGTCCTGGCGTATCTGACCCAGCCCACCAGAGTCAGGGATATCAGTATGTTAACCACGCCCCTACCCAGGACGGACATGAGGAACAGGGCTATCAGCATTGTCGGAAACGAAAGCTGTATGTCCGCTATCCTCATTATCACGTTGTCCACCTTGCCTCCGAAGTATCCCGCTACCAACCCCAGGAATATTCCTATGGCGCTTGCCAGAGCGGTTCCAGCCAATCCGATGAAGAGAGACACCCTGCTTCCGTAGACTATTGCGCTAAGCATATCTCGCCCCTGTTGGTCCGTTCCGAGAGGGAAGTCGGGGGATCCTCCTTCTAGCCACATAGGCGGTTTATAGGCGTCCTTGAGCTCCAATGTCGCTATGTCGTAGGGATTTTGAACCGTCCATATGGGTCCCAATACGGCGATGAGAATGACCGAGATAACCAGGATGGACCCGACTATACCGGAAGTGGATCGGATATAGTTGTGGAAGAACTCGGTCTTTCTCAGATCCGTAAGAAATCCCTTACTCGTCGCTTCAGCCATTTGGTCCTCCTCACTGTAGATCTATCCTGGGATCTATGAACACATACATAATATCCACCACGAAGTTGATGAAGACGAACATGACCGCCACGAAGAGTATATAGGCCGCTATTATCGGACGATCGGCGCTGTTTATGGCGTCTATAAGCAGCTTACCCATTCCGGGCCAGGCGAAGATGGTCTCGGTTATGGTCGTAAAGGCTATGAGACTACCCATCTGTAGGCCGAAGATGGTCACGACCGGGATAAGGGTGTTCTTCAGGGCGTGACCGAACAACACCTTTCTTCGGGGTACCCCTTTCGCCCTGGCGAACTTCACGTAGTCCTGTCTCATGTTTTCCTGCATCCCCGAGCGGGTCAACCTTATTATCGTGGCTATGTTGCCCAGGGCCAGGGTCACGGCTGGAAGCAGTATATGTTTCCAGCCGTCCGATGTGGCCAGACTCGTCGATATGCCTAGAAACTCGGCGGTCTCCCCTCTGCCGGAGACGGGAAGCACCCCTAGGAAAATGCCGAAGAAAAATATCAGGACCATGCCTATCCAAAAGGAGGGCATGGATATTCCCGCTATGGAGAAGGCCATGACCCCCTTGCTGAAGGGGTTCTTGGGGTAGGCTCCGGATATTACCCCTAGGGGAATGCCTATGAAGGCGGACAGCAAAAGGGCGACCGAGACTATCTCCAGGGTCGCTGGAAATCTCTCGACGATGAGTCCCAAAGCCGGTAGGTGGTACATATAGGATTTACCGAAGTCTCCCGATAAGGAGTTCTTCACGAAGATTCCGTACTGGACCGGCAACGGCTTGTCCAATCCCAGATATTGGGTGACCGCCTGGATTTCCGCCTCGGTGGCGTTCTCCCGGACCATCAGATATACCGGATTTCCCATGACGCTTGTGAAGACGAATACGATGATGGAGACTGCGAACAGCACCAGAAACAGCTGCCCCATTCTCTTAACTATGAATCTGAACACGGTCAACCTCCGTGGGTGCGATAGAGACCATGGCGGATCCTCCTGAAAGGGAGAGATCCGCCGTGACGGTCGATTTTTTTAGGATCGAAAGCTCAATCCTTGAACTCTACGTCCCAGGCATATACGTACTTGTCCTTTCTGGGGTGGTAGACGATGCGGTCGTTGCAGGCGTAGATGTCCTTCTGGAAATGCAGGGGGATGTAGGACACGTCCTCGGCGGCCATGGCCCATACGTCTCTCATGATCTTCGCCCTCTCTTCCGGATCGGATGTCGACATCGCCAGGTCTATCAGTCTGTCCGCCTCGGGGTTGAGATAGTAGCCTCTGTTGACCCCTCCGTATCCCTCCTTGACTGGTCCGTCCTGCCTGATGCTGTACACCAGGTCCAGGGCCATCAACGCACTCTCGCCGCCGGAGTCGGCCCATCCGGTCATGCAGAGATGGGTGTTGTCGCCGGTCTTGTTGGAGGAGCTTATGTAGGAGAAGAACACCGTCCTGGACATAAGGTTAAGGTTTACCTTTATCCCCACCTTCTCTAGATATCCGGCGATTGCTCCGGCAATGGCTCCGTCGTTGATGTAGCGGTCGTTGGAGGCATCTAGGGTTACTTCGAAACGATAGCCGTCTTTCTGTCTGGGATATCCCGCCTCGTCAAGAAGCTTTTCCGCCATCTTGGGGTCATAGGACAATCTTCGTATGTCGCCGTTGTAGCCGTTGAAGCCCTCGGGTATATAGGTCGCCGCCGGTTCTGCGAAGCCGTTCATCACCTTGTCTACTATCTCGTCCTCGTCGATGGCTCTGTATATGGCCTCCCGCACCTTCCTGTGCTTGAAGGGGTTTGACCCGTCCGGAGACCTGAGAGGCATCTTAGCGTCCACCGACGGCTTGTCGGTCCATCCTGCCAGGTTCAGGTATATTACCCTGAGGCTCGGCTCGGACAGTACCGATATCCTCTTGTTCCTCTCCAGTATCTTCACGTCCCTTACGGGGATGTCCACCACCAGATCGGCCGCTCCGGAGAGCATGTTGGCGGTCCTGGTGCCCTCGTTGGTGATGGGCTTGAAGGTGACTTTCTCCGGTGCGGGTTTTTCTCCCCAGTAGTTTTCGTTTCTGACTAGAACGAGCCTATCCCCACGTAAATGTTCCTCCAGCATATACCTGCCGGTTCCGTTGGGATGAAGGGCGATCCAGTCGTCTTCCTTGCCCTTGCAGGTTTCCTCGTCCATTATGGCCAGGTCTTTGAGGTGAGCCAGTAGAAGGGCGTTGGGATCCTTGCATACGACCCTCAATGTGTGGTCGTCCAGTTTTTCGTAGTTCTCGACGGTGGAGAGGCAGTAGGTGAAGGCCGATTTCCCGCTTCTCTTGGAGCGGTCGAAGGAAAAAATTACGTCGTCGACGGTGAAGTCGTTACCGTTGTGGAATTTGACGCCCTTCCGTAGGTGGAAGATCCATGTTCTGGAATCGTCGGAGATCTCCCAGCTCTTGGCAAGTCCCGGGAGGGGTTGTAGGTTCTTGTCCGGCTCCACCAGTCTGTCGAATATGTGGTAGTTCAGCGCGTTGGTGATCGTTTCGTTGAGAGGGTAGGGATCCAACGAGTAGGCGTCTCCCGCCAGGCCTATCACTATGTCTCTCGGTCCCGCTGCGTGACAGGCCGCCGCTTGGATCACGATAAATGCCGTCAGGATAGCTAAAGCTGCTCTTTTCAAGATGACGATTCCTCCTTTTGGAACGTGTCCATATAGTGTATTCGTTACTGGATACATGATATCGTCTGAAAAATCAAAAGTCAACTGCTTCAGTGTGTGAAAGTTCGATGTTTCAAGAAGTAATCATCTCGATGGAGAGACGATGTCATCTCGGCGTTATAATGATCAAGATAAAGGGACGAAGAAGACACGATATATGAAGGGAGAGTCGGACTCTTGGGCGCGAAAGAGGATAGACGGAAAGCTATACTTGAGGTCCTTCACAGAAAGGGCAGCGCTAAACCGGCCGATCTTGCGGAGGATCTGTCGGTTTCTCTGGTCACCATAAGAAGGGATATAAAGGACCTGATATCGCTGGGGAAGATCTCGTCGGGATACGGTTTCGTGAGACTTCAGTCGAGTCCCAGCGGGGCGGAACAGTCTTTCGCCAGACGACTTCACGTAAACGTGGACGTGAAGAGATCTCTGGCTATTAAGGCCATGGAATACATAAACGACAACGACGTCGTCTTTCTTGGAGCTGGTACGACCTGTTATTTTCTGGCCGAACTGCTGGTGAGTCGCTTCACCAGGCTGCATATAGTCACCAACGGCCTCAAGGCGCTGGAGATATTGGCGGGGGCGCAGGGATTCAACGTGGAATGTGTCGGAGGCAGTCTTCTCCCCGGTTTCAACTCCATGGTAGGTCCCAAGGCGGAGTCGTCGCTCCGGTCATCGTTTTTCTCCAAGGCCTTTCTCTCCTGCGCGTCCTATCGATACGATTCGGGGGTGTTCGATCTATCCCCTTTCACCGCGGGAGTTAAACAGGTGGTGGTGGGCAATACGAAGCAGCTCTATCTGATGGTTGATTCCAGTAAGATAGGTGCGGCTGCGCCTTCCTTGATAGCGCCGGCCGAGAGCTTCGGACACGTGATAACCGACGATCCTGAGATGAAGGTTCCTCTGGGGATTTCGGTTAGTTCGGCGGTTTGATGGGTAGTTCCTTTCGTCTATCCCTCAAAGGCAAGGTGATAGGGCTCGTCTTTTGTTTTTTCCTGATGAGCTCTCTGGTGACCGGCCTGGTCATAAGGGGAACGGTCATTCCCATGTTCGAGAGGAGCATGGCGGAGGACGCTATGGACATCGCTTTGTCCGTGGCTCACATTCCAGGGATAATCGATAACGTCGGTCGACCCGGCGGAGCGGAGATAGTTCAACCCATAGCGGACGGAGTAAGAAAGAAGACCGGAACCGAGTTCGTCGTGGTGATAGACACGAATGGGATTCGATATTCCCACAAGATCCCTGAGAGGATAGGCAAAAGAGTGGTGGGAGGAGACGAAGGAAGGGCGCTTCTTGGAGAAGCCTACGTCTCTCGGGCGATCGGAACTCTAGGCCCCTCCCTGAGGGCTTTCGCTCCAATCTACAGAGAGGGCGAGCTGGTGGGAGCGGTACTCGTCGGCATACTTATCGACAGGGTAAACGCAGAGACCTGGAGGCTGACGACCAACGTTCTCATGGCCCTTGCTCTGGGGTTGGTGGTCGGCATAGTGGGAGCCACAGTGCTCGCCGACGGGGTCAAGCGATCTATGAGAGGTTTCGAGCCGGAGGAGATAGACAGGTTTCTCTGGGAAAGAGAGGCCATGCTGGAATCGATAAAAGAGGGGATCCTGGCAGTGGACGGAACCGGAAAGGTAACCCTCGTAAACGGCGAGGCCCGGCGGCTTTTGGGACTTCCCGATTCGGGCGTTATAGGGTGTCAGGTGGACGTGGTCGTCCCGAACAGTCGTCTTCCTCAGGTGTTGAGTTCAGGCGTCCCCGAGTACGACAGAGAGCAGGTGTCTGAGAACGCCAGGATACTCACCAACAGGGTGCCCATAGTATGTCAGGGAAGAACGGTTGGAGCCGTGGCCAGTTTCAGGGATATGTCCGAGGTCACTTCGATGGCGGAGGAGCTGACCGGTGTCAGACGTTACGTCGATGCCTTGAGGGTGAGAAACCACGAGTTTCTGAACAAGCTTCAGACTATAAGCGGACTGGTTCAGCTCGGGGAACACGACCGAGCCGTCTCCTTCATATCAGAGACAGTCCAGACTACCCAATCGGTGATGTCCTTCATCGCGAGAAGGATAAAAAACCCGTCGGTAGGCGGTCTGATCCTGGGGAAGATGGGCCGTTGTCGGGAGTTGGGGATCGAGTTTCGAATAGACGAAGACAGCTATCTGGGACCTCCCGGAAGGGTCGATTCCAACGCTCTCGTGGCGATACTGGGGAACCTGTTGGAGAACGGTATGAACGCCCTTATGGACGTGCCGAGGGATAGACGGAGGATGTTCCTGTCTCTGTTCGACGAGTCGGGGCGGATAATAATATCGGTAAAGGATACCGGGCCGGGAATCCCGGAAAAACTGGAAGAGGATATCTTCGAGAGAGGTTTCTCCACCAAGGGCGAGGGGCATGGCGGATACGGACTTTTCAACGTCAAGTCCCTGGTGGAAGCCTACGGAGGGGAGATAAACCTGGAGTCCAGGGAAGGGGTCTCCACCGAGTTCCTGGTGAACCTGCCGAACGAAAAGAAAGGATAGAGGAAAAAATAAAGGATAGTAGAAAAAGAATATGTTTTAGGCGCCGATCGAGGATTCAAAAACCAC
>NZ_JAKGUE010000015.1:0-59943 GCF_021568795.1 Dethiosulfovibrio faecalis | reverse complement strand
TATGTTTCCGCCCCCGATCCGGCATAAAAACGCAGCTAGGGGCGCCTTGTTTTTTGTTTTCGTCGTAGTTTTTTCGATAAGTTGACTTATTCTCTTATTCTTGGTACTCTTCATGTTGTTTTGCTCTTCTAACTAGTGTAGTGTTCTTAAACATGGTCTGTGCTGGATGATGTTTTGGAAGGAGATGATCTACGTGTTGGAAGTAAAAGGCCTTGATTTCGATTACGGAGGAGAGCCCATCCTCAGGAATATTTCCTTTTCCGCTTCTAGGGGACGGATAATTTCTCTCATCGGTCCCAATGGATCGGGCAAATCGACCCTCCTTCGTTGTCTATGTGGTCTCCTCCCTGTCTCGAACAGAGGTGTCCGCATTATGGGAAGGGCTTTAGAGGAATATTCTTCTCGGGAGTTGTCACGGTTGATTGCGTTTTTGCCTCAGGCTCAGGACAAGGTGCCGTCCATGTCTGTATACGAATTGGTGGGAATGGGAAGGAGCCCCTATCACAGATCAGGATGGTTTTTCTCCGAGGAAGATCGCCAGAAGATGTCTTGGGCTTTGGAATATATGAGTCTTATGGAGATAGCCGACAGATCGGTGGAAGAGCTTTCCGGAGGAGAGAGGCAGAGGGCTTGGATAGCCATGATCTTGGCCCAGGATACTTCCATAGTTCTTTTGGACGAGCCTGTGACCTACATGGATCTGAAGTTCCAGTGGGAGTTGTTGGCTGTGCTGAGGGATCTGAGGGATAGTTTCGGAAAGACGGTGGTCTCGGTTTTTCACGATATCAATCATGCTCTTGAGATATCCGATTTTATCTACCTTCTCAAAGATGGGAGGATTCACAGTGCGGGACGCTTGGAGCAGGTCATCAACGAACGATCGATTCGTGAGGTTTTCGGCGTAGGTACCCACGTGTGTAGGTTCAAGAAATGTCGTAGGCCGGTTGTGGTGCCGTTTGGTGATCTACGTTGCCCTGGGCGTATTTCTGAATGTTGTCCCGGGGTCGAGAATAGTCCCGTCTCCCAGTCGTATTGATGTTTCGTATCGATGTCTCTGGAAGAGGAACGGATAAATTGGCGGTTATATGCCTATGTTTGGCGGTGGTCTTTATGGTATGTCTGATCGGGGTGGCGGCAGGAACCCTATCTTTTGATTTGGGGGAGATCTGGAGGGCTCTTTCCGGAGCGAGTTCCAATCCTCTGGCCAACAGGATCGTCCATAACATCCGCCTCCCTCGGATCTTAACGGCTCTCCTTGCGGGAATGAACCTCGCTGTCGCCGGTGCTCTCTTGCAGGGAGTGTTGCGGAATCCCTTGACCTCTCCCCATATCATAGGAGTTAACGCCGGAGCGGGTCTCATGGCCGTGACTGTTATGGTCCTCTTTCCCGGGAAGATAGAATGGATTCCTCCTGGAGCTTTTTTGGGTGCCCTTTTCGCTGCGTCTTTGGTCTATGGATTATCCCTGGTGGTCCGTAAAGGTGACACGGTCAGGATCATATTGGCTGGCGTGGCGGTCTCCTCTCTTTTAGGCGCTCTGACCTCAGGGTTGATGTTTTTGAACAACGATCAGCTCGATGTGACCTACGGTTGGCTCTTGGGTAGCTTATCCGGTAGGGGATGGGGTTATTTTCATCTTCTATATCCCTACAGTCTTATCGGAATTATTCTTGGAATTTCCCTGGCCCCAAAGGTCAATCTCTTTTCCCTGGGCGATGAAATAGGCGGCAGTCTTGGGCTAAGGGTCCAATTCTATAGGGTAGTCATCATGGCGGTTGCCTCTATTCTTGCCGGAAGTGCCGTCAGCGTGGTGGGAACAATAGGGTTCGTGGGATTGATGGCTCCTCATTTGGCCAGACTTATGGTAGGCAACGATTGTAGATACTCTCTCGTGCTTAGCGCTCTTCTCGGCGGTATATTACTGGTCCTTTCGGATACCTTGGCAAGGACCATTTTTCAACCCGTGGAGCTTTCGGTCGGTGTAGTTACAGCTGTTCTGGGAGCGCCTTTCTTCATTCTCCTTCTCTTTAGAAAATGATGAAGCGGTGAGGCTAAAGTGAAAATTGAAAAGGAAGGTGATATCGATGGCCGATTTTCTTATACATACAGCGATCAACACCAGACGATACATTGTCGACTATCTCAAGGAGCGGCTCATGGATTTCGAGAGCAGAACGGGGCAGGTCGTTGCCTTCAAAAATCCTGGATTCGATCACTCCAGAAACTGGTTGCTGGAAAGCATTTCAAACGGGGAGCTTCCCGATGTCATGTTATCTCACGGGAGCTATTTCTCGGTTTTGAACGATGAGTGGGAGGATCTCCTTTTGCCTCGGCCGTCTTGGACGGGGAATCCCTCGCTTCATCCGGGATCGGCTTCCTTTGAGGATCCGTCGAGGAGGCTTCATCCCGTATTCGTCGTCCCAATGGTACCGATATACAACGTGGGTATGGTTCGCCCCGAGGCTTTGAGCGGTTCATGGTACGATCTGGTTAGACGTAGAAAAGGGGTCCTGTTCCCGGACGGGAATACCCCCATAACAAAGATCGTTCTGGCCTATCTGAAAAAGACCTGGCCCGACGAATTCCCTCTATTTCTCGAAGGGCTTTCGTTTGGTGGATCCCCCGTTGAGATTATCCAGGCCGTTGCCAGGGGAGAGTTCCAAATGGGGATATCCAACGTCTCCTTCTCTGCTATGGCGAAACAGAGGAGGGTGGAGATTCTTCCCGTCTCCGAGGGAGCGGTTCCTCTGCCTCAGGTCTTGGCCTGGAGTCGTTACGCTTCGTCGGACCTCTCGGAGGAGGTTCTTCGTTTGCTGATGGACGAGGATTTTCAGCGCTATCTAGGGGAGCAGGGACTATGGCCTGTCGTCGATATCTCTGAGAACTGTAGATTTCCCGTGCCTCGTTGGAAGAGTACCTGGGAGGGTTGGGAGGATTTTCTGTCGGGGTTACGAGATCTGGAAGGGGATCCCGTTCATGCATAGGCCTTCGGTTTTCTACTCTATTTTGGAGCCGATTTACCCTTTTTTGGTTCAACAGTTTGCCGACGATTACGGTTTAAACAGGGGGATAGCGGTGGATATAGGAACCGGTCCTGGTTTTCTGGGGACGGAGTTGGCAAAAATCACGAATATGACGGTCTGTTTTGTCGATCTGAACGAGGAGGCGCTCCAGTCGGCCAAGGAACGATTCATGGTTTCGGAGACGGACAACGAGGCCCTTTTTGTCCGGGCCGATGTGAAAGCTCTTCCTTTTGAGGACGGTTTTGCCGATTTTGTTATGAGTCGGGGTTCCATATGGTTTTGGGAGGAGCCGGAGAAAGGGCTGTCGGAAGTCTACCGTATACTGAAGCCTGGTGGAGTCGCCGTAATTGGAGGGGGACTGGGCAGATATGTTCCGGATTCTATGAGGCGTCGTATAGTTGCGGCGAATCGGGATAGATTGATAAGATCCGGGGAAACTCGTCCCTGTTTCAAGGATTTTTCTCGCATGATAGAGGATGCCCTATTGGAAAAAGCCGGGGTGGATTCCTTCCGTATGATATCAGAGGGTGAAGAGGGCGACAGCGGTAAGTGGGTCGAGATCCATAAAAATGGAGATGGAAAAAGAGGCGGCTTGTCATGACTTCTCTCTTGGTTTTTTTTGATAAGGGGTTGAGGAGGCTCGCTTTTATCATTTTGCTTTCTATGTCCTTTTTTGCCCAGTCTTCTCGGGTTTACGCCTTCTGGATCGAGGTTGACCATCTTGGGCACGAGGTTGTCGTGTCCGAGAATAAAGATAAAGTTTTAGCCCTGAACCCTCTGCTTATGGAAGGACTTTTCGCCATAGGCATAACCCCCGTAGGCAAGGTTGAGGAATATCGTATCAGAGAAAAGGGCATGGCTTTGCCATCGGTTGGAAGGCAGCCCGATGTAGACATAGAGTCGATATACGGGTTGAATCCCTCTTTAGTTATCGGACATGTCCGTTTTCACGGAGACGTAGCCAAAGTGCTTCGACGGGATGGGGTTCCCGTGTTCCTGGTAGATCCTGCGAAGATGGGAGAGAATCCCATGCTGGATTCCGTCCTATTTCTTGGCAGACTGCTTCACAGAGAGGGAAAAGCCAGGGAATATGCAGATAGAACCGAGCGTATCGCCAAGACCCTCAGAGATAGGATAAGAGAGGAAACGGATGTTCGAAGCGCCGTCATGGTCAAAGACGGCGACAGATTGGCAGTAGCTCAGAATGCTACCGTTTATGGCTCTATCCTGCGTGCTCTAGGGATCGAGAACATCGTTCCCGATGGACTCCCTGGATCGAATAGGGAGAGTTTTATCCCCTTTGACGTAGAGACCGTCGTTGTGTCCGACCCGGACGTGGTATTTATAGTTTCTTCTTTCGTAGATCCAGAAAAGGGCAGAGGAGTTGCGGAGAAATGGGCGAACGATCCTCGGTGGGCCGGATTGAAGGCAGTGAGAAGAGATAGGGTCATAGTCCTGCCTTTCAAGGTCGATCCGGGAAGGGCGACCGCCGAGGAGCTTCTCAGAATCACCGCCGGCACTCTTCTAGAGAGAGTTGTCTGGTAGGTCCTGCAATGGGTCGATTTGAAAGGATGAAGCTATTTTGAAGGTTATAACCGTATCGGGTCCTCCTTCTTCGGGAAAGACCTCCGTGGTGCTGAAGGCGGCTTGGGAGATGAAATCAGATGGGCTGTCCGTAGGGGCTGTTAAGTTCGACTGTCTTAGCACTGGAGACAGAAAACTCTACGAAAGGAACGGGGTGGATGCCAGGACCGGGCTTTCTGGAAGCCTTTGTCCCGACCATTTTTTCGTGAGCAACGTGGAGGAGTGTCTTTCTTGGGGAATGGAGAGATCCTTCGACGTGCTGTTCCTGGAGAGTGCCGGACTATGTAACAGATGCTCTCCTCACATACAAGGAGTCACTGCCGTCTGTGTTATAGATAATCTGATGGGGGTCAACACCCCGAAGAAGATAGGTCCCATGCTCAAGCTTGCGGATATCGTCGTCATCACGAAGGGGGATATCGTGTCCCAGGCTGAAAGGGAAATCTTTGCTCTGAAAGTGAGACAGGCCAACCCGGGGGGTAGTGTTCTCCATGTAGGAGGTATCTCCGGTCAAGGAGCCTGCGAACTAGTATCTCTGTTGATGGAGGGGGAGGAGATAGAGTCGATCTCAGGCAGGAGTCTTCGCTTCGCCATGCCCTCAGCTCTATGTTCCTATTGTCTTGGCGAGACGAGGATAGGTAAAGAGCATCAAATGGGCAGTGTGAGAAAGATATGTCTGGAGTGAGGGATGTGAGAACAACGGATATCGCGGTGGGTTACTGTCTTCGCAATGTTAGAATGGATCTTCTTTTCGAGGAACATCCCTACGTAAGAGACTTTTTTGACGCCAACGGCCTTCCTCCTGCGGATCCCTGTGTCAGAGTTGAGGAATATTTTTCCGAGATGAGTCCTGTTTTTCTCGAGGATATAGGATTCGATAGAGAAGGGTTGATAGATCGTCTGGTAACGTTCATAGAACGGATGGAGGACGTCAAAAAAGGACAAAATTTATCCGTTAAAAAGGTTACGGTTTTAGGGGGCAAGGATAAAAACGGTGTCCCCGAAGACGTAAGGTTGGAGATGAAAGCCGGTGAAATCGTCTGTATAGTTGGTCCCACCGGCTCCGGGAAGAGCCGTCTTTTGGCCGATATAGAGTGGATGGCCCAGGGCGATACCCCTACGGGGAGACGGATACTGATAGACGATGAGAAGCCTCTGAGAAAATGGCGTTTTTCCCTAGAGCATAAGTTGGTTGCACAGCTCTCCCAGAACATGAATTTCGTGATGGATCTGAGTGTTCGAGAGTTCGTGTCCATGCACGCCGAGAGCAGGATGGTCCCGGATAGAAGGGAAAGGGTCCGTACTGTGATAGAACAGGCCAATGTTTTGGCCGGTGAGTCCTTCTCTCCCGATATTCCGGTGACTGCTCTTAGCGGGGGTCAATCTAGGGCTCTTATGATTGCCGACACAGCCTTTTTGAGTTCGTCTCCTATAGTCCTGATAGACGAGATAGAGAACGCCGGGATAAACAGGAAGAGAGCGATGGATCTGCTGGTGAGGAGGGATAAGATCGTTCTGGTCGCTACTCATGATCCCTTGTTAGCTCTTATGGGATCTCAGAGGATAAGTATAAGAAATGGCGGGATCGATAAAATTCTCCAGACTTCCAAGGAAGAGAATGAACATATGAAAACCCTCGAGAAACTCGATGGATTTTTGAATCGATGTAGGGAAGTCCTACGAAACGGAGAATCTCTCGAAGTTCTTCCCGATTTCTCCCTATAGTCCGTGAAATTGGGTCTTAAAAAATCGTCAAGGAGGTTCCTTCTTGACGATTTTTTTGTGGGTATATATAGTGTATGCGCAATAACTTAATTGGGGAGGTTTTTATGGAACGACCTGAAGACATGGCCCGAATTTTCAAGGTTTTATCTGTTGAGACAAGAGTGCGTATCGTCAAGTTGCTCAAGAAGCGTTCTCTGTGTGTAAACAGTATTGCCCGTGAGTTGGGGATCTCGGCGGCGGCGGTGTCTCAGCATCTTCGAATACTACGGAATGCGGACGTAGTAATAGCCGACAAAAGGGGGTATTTCGTCCATTATGGTATTAATCGAGTTACTTTGGAGAAGTGGCGCGAGATTGTCGAGCCTTTGTTAAATACATCTACAATAACGGAAGATCCCTTTGATTCTAGTCGATCATGCCATATAGGTTACGGCCGTGTTTTTGAACGGAGGGAGTAGATCGTGAGCGATATAAGGGTTCTCATAGTCGAGGACGACCCGATGGTAATGGATATTCACAAACGTTTCGTCCTATCCATACCAGGTTTCGAGCTCGTAGGACTCGGGGCGAACGGGATGGACGGCCTGAAGGTTCTGGAACAGAGAAGCGTAGATCTGGTCATCCTGGACATCTACATGCCCGAGCTGGACGGTCTGGAGACACTGCACGAAATCCGTCGAAGACGTCGAAACGTGGACGTCATAGTGGTCTCCGCCGCTCACGAGACCGATACCGTCAGGGACGTTATGCGCTTCGGAGCCTTCGACTATATAGTGAAGCCCTTTACCTACGAGAGATTCAAAGAGGCTATGGAGGGCTACCTTTTATATTGGGCACAAAAGGGAGACCTTGACCAGGGAGCCATAGACAGGATAATGAGGAGAGGATCTCGGGAGAAGAGGGACAGATGTCTTCCCAAGGGGTTGGGGTCGGTTCAGCTGGACCGGGTAAGGTCAATACTCATGGGGGAGGATGGGGCCCTCTCGGCCGACGAGGTCGCAGTTAGGGCCGGCGTCTCCAGGGTAACAGCGAGGAGATACCTCGAGTATCTCGTGTCCATAAACAGGGCTGCGGTAGAGCCTCTTCATAGGGACGTAGGTCGTCCGGTCAATCTTTACAGGCTTTTGGACGCTAAAGGAGGGGATTGTTCTTGATAAATCCGGAAATAAAGGTAAAAGGGCTTTCGAAGTCCTTCGGATCGGTGGAAGCCGTGAAGGGAGTTTCCTTCGAGGTGGAGAAGGGGGAGATCTTCGGTTTTCTGGGGCCGAACGGAGCGGGAAAGACCACGACCATAAACATGCTTACCGGCCTGGCCCGTCCGGACGGAGGCAGTATAGAGCTAGGAGGCCTGGACTGTACGTCGGACAGAAAACCGGTCCAGCACCTAATAGGGGTGGTCCCGGACGAAAGCTCCCTTTATCCGGAGCTCACCGGCTTCGAGAACCTCTGTTTTTGCGGAGCCCTCTACGGAATGAGAAAAAAAGAGAGGATTGCCAGGGCTAAAGAGCTTCTCGATACAGTCGGCCTTGCAGATGCGGCGAAAAGACGTTTCGGAGGGTACTCGAAGGGAATGGGACGCAGGCTGACCATAGCCGCCGGGGTGATCCACAGGCCTTCGGTGCTCTTTCTGGACGAGCCGACCACCGGCATAGACGTCGTCAGCGCCAGGACCATTCGTTCGATGATAAGGGCTCTGAACGAGAACGGAACCACCGTGTTTCTGACGACCCACTATCTGGAGGAGGCAGAGAGGCTCTGCGATAGGGTGGCTTTCATCCGTTCCGGTAGAATCGTCCTCACCGACACCATGGAGGGTTTGCTCAAAAAAGACCGAAAGGGAGAGGCCATACTTCTACGATTCGACGGGGAAGGGGACGCCTCGGCCGAATCCATCCTCCGATCGGCATTCCCGGCCGTCTCGTTCGAGCCGTCCGGACGGGGTGCCGTTACGGCCAGGTCCGAGGTTTACTTGTCGGTGGGGGCGATGGTCAGAACGCTGGAGGACGGAGGCTTCGAGGTTCTGGAGGCCCGGAGGATCGCGTCTACCCTGGAGGATGTCTTTTTACAGGTGGCGGAGATGGAGGATGAACGATGATGAGAGCCGGTATAAGACCCTCATGGTGGATAGCCTACTGGAATATTCTCGTCAAAGACGTCAGGGCCTATTACCTCAAGCCCCCGAACATCAGCTGGGGGATCCTCTTTCCCCTTGCCTGGACCGCCATGTTTCTGATCCGATCGGGAGGTTCAATGGAGGACGTTAGGGCTCTCCTCCCGGGGATAATGTCCCTGTCCGTCCTGTTCGGTACGACGTCCATGTTGGCGGTAACCGTGACCTTCGAGAGGAAGGGACGGTCCTTCGATCGACTTCTTCTGGCTCCTCTCCCTCTGGAGATGCTTATGGCGGCCAAGACCTCCGGAGCCATAGCCTTCGGGTTGTTGAACTGCATGATACCCTTCTGGATGGCGTCGTTTTTCTACGATCTTTCCGGGGCGTCGGTGCCCTCCATCCTGGCGGCCGGTTCGGTGCTTTCCGTCGTCTGCACCTTCATGGGGCTTTTCATAGCCGTTTCGGTTAAAGAGGTATTCGAGGCCCAGACCCTCTCGAACTTCTTCCGCTTTCCCATGCTGTTTCTCTGCGGGCTCTTCTTTCCCGTCTCCAGCCTGCCGGTGTTCCTCCGTCCCCTCTCCTACATGTTGCCCCTTACCTATGGGGTCGACCTGATGAGGTGGATACTGGAGGGCGAAGGGCTCATACCTGTTCCGGTGGATTGGCTGGCACTGGTCGGGTTCGCTTCGCTGCTTTTCATCGTGAGTCTCAGGTCCATAAAAAAGAGGTGGATTCAGTGACGGTCGGATCTTTGTGTATGTGATAGCTATCTTTATGTTAAAGTAAGATTGGCAATTCGACGGACCTGAGGTATGATGCTGAAATCCTTTCGGTGTATATCGTATAAATAAGGAGAGAAAGCCATGGAGATGCACATACTGGAGGAGGCTCGTCGCTGTATAAGGTGCGGAGCCTGCGTCAAGGGCTGTCCGGTGAACACCGCCATACCGGACATGATAAGGATGTTGGTGGACGGCCAGATAGTTTCCGCCGGAAGGACCCTGTTCCAGAACAACCCCCTCTCGGTGGTGTGTTCCATAGTGTGCCCTCAGGAGCGTCAGTGCGAGGGGCACTGCGTGCTCGGACGCAAAGGAGCTCCCATAAGGATAAGCGACATAGAACACTACATATCGTCGTTCTACATGAACGTCATGGATCTGGAGCCCCTGCCGAAGAAGGGCAAGTCCGTCGCCATAGTCGGCTCCGGTCCCGCCGGGATAACCATAGCCTTTCTTCTGGCTTTGAGGGGGTATTCCATAACCATCTACGAGGGAAAGGACCAGATCGGGGGAGTGATGCGTTACGGAATTCCCGAGTTCCGCCTTCCCAAGGACCTGATCGACGGTCTGGAGGCCAACCTAAGGAAGCTCGGAGTCGTAATAAGGCCCAATACCACCATCGGTACGACCCTGAGTCTGGACGATCTGTTTAGGGACGGTTTCTCCGCCGTGTTCGTAGGGACCGGCGTGTGGAGGCCCAAGGGGCTGGGAATACCGGGGGAATCCTTGGGTAACTGTCATTTCGCCATAGATTATCTGAAGAACCCGGATGTCTATCGTCTGGGTCGAGCCCTGTGCGTGATAGGGGCCGGCAACACCGCCATGGATGTCGCAAGGACCGCCGTCCGCAAGGGAGTCTCCCATGTCACCGTGATGTACCGAAAGGGCTGGGAGGAGATGCCGGCCCGCAAGATCGAGGTGGAATACGCCCAGATCGACGGGGTCGATTTCATCCTGGAGAGCACGCCCGTCGCGATAACATCCAAGGGAGTTCGTTTCGCTAGAGACGGCGAGGAGGACTTCTTCCCCTGCGAGTCGGTGATAGTGGCGGTCAGCCAGGGGCCCCGGTCTCTCATAGGATCCAGCAGGGACGGCATAGAGACCAGAGAGGATTTTCTCGTCGCCGACGATTCCGGTCGTACCTCCAGAGAGGGGGTCTTCGCCTCCGGCGACGTAGTGACCGGAGCGAAGACCGTCGTTGAGGCGGTGCGTTTCTCCAAGAAGGTTGTCGAGACCATGGACTCCTATCTGAGCGGAACCGATTGAACCAGGGCGTCCCAGACGGCTGTGACGGCTTCTCCTCGGGATATCAGCTCTTCCGGTGGTCCTTCCCATTCCATAGAGGACGGTTCCCATCGGGGGGCCGTCTTTTTCAGTCTTTCCACGAAGTCCGATCTGGAGACGAAAAGCTCTCCTCCCTCAAGGTCCCTCACGTAGAAGGCTCTGGATATCATGTAGGACATGTGTCTTTCCTCGACAGGCAGGGACGTCCCGAAGATCACCGGCGTCATTGGATGAAGGTATCCGTATAGGGTCGCTCCCTGGACGCCCCTCCAATGGGGATGGTCCGGCTGGACGTCGAAAAAGGAATACAGCGACAGGGCGCTCTTGCCCCTCAAAAGGACGTCTTGGACCGATATGACCGGCAGGTCCCTTGGATCTCGGTGGGAGAGGGAACTGAGGGCTGCTATGGCTCCCGCCGCCTGGCCCGTCAGTATCGTTATGGGCTGCAGTCTCGTCGCCCCGTTGACCAGCCTGGACACCGATATGTTCTTCTCCGCGGCTAAGAGGCCGTCCACCGTCTCCGGGATAAGGGCTCCGTAGGGCACCTGGAAGACTCCCTCGTCGGATCTCCACTCGCCTGGATAGTCGGCCATAGACTCTCCTAGATCCGATTCCAGGCTTCCTGGGACCCTGGATCCATGGATGTCCAGAGGATATTCTCCAAGGGCGATCGAGTTCGTCCTGTTCTCCACCGCCCGGCCGAGTCGTCTGTCTCTGGCGACGGTCTTGGCCGTCATGGTCTCGATTCCGACGATCCTTCGACTCTCCCTGACGTAGGGAATTGGTGGAAAGTGGCTCAGAACGGCGTCGTTGCTCTCGTCCAGATAGAGGGCCCTGTCCCTTATACGATCTCCCCTTTCTCCGTATCCCTGAGACCGGTCCACCGTCCAGTTGGACAGGCCCAGTTCGGTCTGGACGTAGTGTATGAACCTCAACGTCCTGCCGATGGCCTCTCCGTTTACCAGCCGTCTGTAGTCTTTGTCCTCCAGGTAGCGGACGGTCAGTCCCACGTGATCGGGGCCGTTGGCGGGAACGTCGTTGGCCCAGTTGACGCAGGTCCTGGTTATGTAGGGCCAGGTCTCCGATTCCCCTCCCTCTATTCTGTGTGGATTGCCCCTGTCAGGAAGGGCCCTGTAGGCTTTGTGGCTGGCGACGTCGAAGGGGGCCTGTCCCGGCCAGGTGGCCCCGTCGGTGGTCACCACTCTTCTGAACCTTCCCACGTCTCTGTCGTATCCGTCCGGTCTCTTTACCTTCAGTTCCTCCGGTACCGAGTCCTCGCTCTTTATAACTGCGACCCAGGTTATGTCCTGTATCTCCCCGTCCATATCCAGGTTGGTGGACAGGGAGTTTCCCGCCCTGTATCTAGCCGGGGTCATTGGAAGCAGATCGCCGCATTCCGTTGCATCTATCGTGACCTTCCCTTTGAGCATTATCGTTCCCGAATCGCCGTCTTTCAGGATAACCCCTGTGACCCTATTCCCCTCCGTCAGGACCGCCTCCGGCGTCCTGTGGAGGAAGAGTTCGACCTTGCCTGGAGCCGATCCTCTCAGCATATCGAGGAGTATCTCTTCTGCCACCTTGGGCTCCGTCGCTATGGTGTCGTTTCCCCAGTAGCATATGTTGACGTCGGTTCCCGTCGCTCCGTAGCTTTCTCTGATCCTTCTTATAAACTCCAGATATAATCCCGATCTGTTGTGTCCCACGTCGTCCATTGTGGAGACCGCCGCGGCGGTGATCTGTCCGCCGATCCAGCCGGTCTCGTCCACCAGGGCGACCGAAGCTCCGCATCTGGCGGCCTGGATCGCCGCGGCGGTGCCTCCCGATCCCGCACCGACAACTATGACGTCGTACTGGCCGGATCTGACCTCGGAGTCGGCGGTGGGGCATAATGCCGTGGTAAAAAGGACGGAGCAAAGAATAGAATAAAGAAAGACTCTCACACCTATCACTCCTTAACCGAGGAATCCCGGCGTTTAGTTTAGTAAGAGTATATATCATGAATTGGTATGGACGACAGTCTTCAGGCCATGTCTGACTCACCGTACGATAGAGATAACGACATCGAGATATCCAGACTTTAGGTCCGCAGCATGTTTTGCGTAATATGAGACTGGATGGAATAGTCCGCAGTTTGTGTTTGTTGTCTTGGTTATTATCTAAAAACTAATGGTTTTAAATGATAACGTCGATAAAAATAATGGAGGGTGCCACGAATATCTGATGATTTTCAAGGAGGAGATGTTCGTGTCCAGGAATTTCTCTATGCTTCTATCGGGACTTGTGTTGTTGATGTTAGTAAAAAGGTAGAGAACTATGAGGATATACGGAAACGATCATAATCTTTCCGGTATATGGGGAAAGAGCCTAGGATATCAAGCGGCAGGACTCCGGGTGGGAGGTCGAAAGCTGGAGAGCGGAAGTGTTCTGAAGACCTCGTCCACGGAGGAGCTTTCCTTGGAGGAAAGTCAGGCGGTGTCCACCATAAGGGATGGATTCGAGAGAATAGGCAAGGTTATGCAGGGAATGAAGCTGATCTCCGAAAAAGGGGAGGAGTCGCTTTCGGAGGACGAGAGGCTGTTGCTTCAGTCCAGAATGGCTGAGTTTCAGTCAGATTTGCATAGGGAAATCCATTCTGTGGCCTTGAAGTTGGCCGGAAAGACCTACGAGTCCACCCTCCCTACTGACGGAGCGAAAAGCATAGTAGGTGAGGGAGTTGAAGGATCCGACGAATATGGATTTTACGGTTGCTTCTTGGATCTCTCCTCTGATCAGTCTTTAAATAAAGTCAATCTAGGTAATCTAGGTCTTGATGGCTTGCGGATCTTTGGTGCCAGAAAACTTGATCCAGAGGAAGGTGCCCCAATGATAAACGGTGATACGGTACATTATGTTACGCTTGTCGCCACGGGCAAGGGCAATGTTTTGGAGAGTCACACGGACAAACTCATCTCCGCCTTGGCGGAGGCCGGAGAATCTGGGAAGAGCCTTTCGGAAGTGGCGTCCGAGCCGATGTTTGCCCAGGACGACATGATGCTGATCGATCCGGAGAGATCGGGCGAGATAACGGACAGGATAGACGACGATCTCAAGAAGATATGGGACATGTCCGCAAAGTTCGAGGAATTCGTGGAGAAAATGAAATCCTCCGACTCAGGTGGAGCGAGAAAGGACCTATCGGTGAACAGGGACTTGCTGGACCTTCAGAACAAGGTGGACGGTCCCCTGGGGACCATGGCCTTTTCCCTAGGAGCGGACTTTTCCGATCTTCGTATGATCGACGTGACCAGCCCTCTCGGTCAGATGTTCTCCGAGGTGGATTCTTTATTCAAGGACGATATATATTCCGACCTCGGGGTGGAGGATACCTATTTTCGGGATCTGATCTTCGACATGGATGATTCTGCACTACTTCAGGAGTTGTTTGATCAAGGCAGAAGTTCCTCCAGGGTGTCTATATAGAGTGGCGGTATCTATGGGGCAGGCGGACCTGTTTAGGTTCGCCTGCTTTTTTGTCTCTTCGTGACCGAAATGACCAAAAGTCTTTTTTGTGTTCTAATACGTTGATGTTCGGGCTTTATCCCGGTACAGTGTAGCTGTCATGACGGTAAGAACCTGTCGACAGACCGGTTTAGATCTGAAAGGAGAGATCTCTGTGAGCGATTCGGGTATCTATATGGAGGCGTTGAAGGCCCACGCCGAGGCCAAGGGTAAACTCAGCGTGGAGAGTCGAATTCCCGTGAAAGATATGCACGATCTGGCGGTGGTATACACGCCCGGCGTCGCCGAGCCTTGTCGTAAGATCAAGGAAAATCCCGAGGACGTGTATACCTACACGACCAAGGGAAACATGGTGGCAGTCGTAACCGACGGAAGCGCCGTCCTGGGGTTGGGCGATATAGGTCCAGCCGCCGGACTTCCCGTGATGGAGGGCAAGGCGGTTCTCTTCAAGCGTTTCGCCGGGGTCGATGCCTTCCCGATCTGCGTCGGCAGCAAGGACGTGGACGTGATAGTTGAGACCACTGCCATGATAGCCAGCGGATTCGGCGGCATCAACCTGGAGGACATCGCCGCCCCCCGATGCTTCGAGATCGAGAGAAAGCTTAAGGAAAGACTGGATATACCGGTTTTTCACGACGACCAGCACGGAACGGCGGTAATAGTCCTGGCCGGTTTGCTCAACTCACTTAAATTGGTCGGTAAGTCCATAGAGGATGTCAAGATAGTGATGAACGGTGCCGGTGCCGCCGGTATAGCCATATGCAAGCTCCTTCAGAGCGTAGGGGCCGGTAACGTCATATTGTGCGACAGAGCCGGAGCCATCTACGAGGGAAGAGAGACCAACATGAACTGGATCAAGAAGGAGATGGCCGAGGAGACCAACAGGGGCAAGGAATCGGGGACCCTGGCGGACGTCATCGTGGGAGCGGACGTTTTCCTTGGCATATCCGGTCCCGGATTGGTCACGGCCGACATGGTCCGTTCGATGGCTTCCAATGCCATAATATTCGCCATGGCCAACCCGACCCCGGAGATATACCCCGACGAGGCCGTGAAGGCAGGAGCCGCAGTCGTCGCCACAGGGCGCAGCGATTTCCCGAACCAGATCAACAATTGTCTCGGCTTTCCCGGCATATTCAAAGGGGCCTTGGACGTGAGGGCCAGCGATATCGACGAGTCGATGAAGTTGGCCGCGGCCTACGCACTGGCCGGACTGGTTTCGGACGATGAACTTTCCTCCGAGAGGATAATTCCCGAGGCCTTGGACGAGAGGGTCGTCCCGACGGTCGCCAAAGCGGTGTCGGAGGCGGCTAGAAAGGCCGGGATAGCCAGAGCGTAATACAACGACAGCAGAGGAGACGATCTATATGACCGTGCAGACGGATAGAAAGAGTTTTACCATCTGGGGGCTTTCCCCCGTTCTTTTCGCGGTGTGCCTGGGGCTCGTGATCCTGGCGATGTATATAGGAAAACTGCCCAAGGGAATGATAGGAGCCCTGGCTGCCATGATGACCATGGGCGCCATCATGGACAAGATCGGGGACAAAACCCCCGTGGTCAACGAATATCTCGGAGGGGCTCCTCTGGTCTGTATATTCGGAACGGCAGCCCTGGTATATTTCGGAGTCATGCCCGATTCCACCGTCAAGATAATCACCGACTTTATGAAGGGTGGAGGGTTCCTCAACTTCTACATAGCGGCACTGATATGCGGAAGCATACTCGGTATAAGCTCGGATCTGCTTATAAAGGCAGGAGCTAGATACGCCGCTCCTTTGTTGGCGGCGGTGCTGGTTTCCTGTGGTCTGGCAGCCGTGGTGGCAGGCATGATAGGCTACGGATGGCAGCAGGGTATAATGCATATAGCCATGCCCATAATGGGAGGCGGCATGGGAGCCGGTGCGGTGCCGATGTCCCAGATATTCAGCACCATAACCAAGATGGATACCAAGGATATACTGTCCATACTGATACCGGCATTGGCGCTGGGTAACGTTATGTCCATCGTGGCGGCCGGACTCTTGGACAAACTGGGCAAGGCCCGTCCTTCCCTGACCGGCAACGGACATCTCATGAAGGACTTCAAGGTGGAGAAAGAAGAGGAGATAACCCCGAGCATAGAGATGATGGGGGTAGGCGTGATGGTCTCCTGTGTTTTCTTCATCCTGGGGCTTCTTTTGAACAAAGTGGTGCCTATGATCCACTCCTACGCCCTCATGATAATAGCGGTAGCCATGTGCAAGATATTCAACCTCGTTCCCGAGTCGGTCCAGAAGAGCTGTAATATGTGGTACAAGTTCGTGGCCAAGAACTTTACAGCCGCGCTTCTCGTGGGTATAGGGGTTGCCTATACCGACCTCGGAGCGGTCATAAACGCCGTGTCTGTTCAGTACATAGTTTTGGTGGCGGTCGTGGTATTCGGAGCTGTCGTCGGGGCGGGATTTGCCGGGATGGCAGTGGGCTTCAACTTCGTCGAGTCGGCCATAACCGCCGGTCTCTGTATGGCCAACATGGGGGGAACCGGGGACGTCGCGGTTCTGTCCGCGGCCAAGAGGATGGAGCTTATGCCCTTCGCTCAGATATCCTCCCGTCTCGGAGGTGCTCTGATCCTTATATTGGTAAGCCTGTTGCTTCCCGTGCTGGGATAGTTCCGGCTTTTACGGCGTCGGAGGCTTTATGGCTTCCGGCGCCATTTTCGTTTTGGAGGTGTTCTCTGTGAAGATCCTGAGGATGGCCGTCGCCGGTTCAATGGAATCCAACGACGCAATGGTGACGGTAGAGCCCTCGAACGAGCTTTCAGTCGAGATAGAGAGCGTGGTAAAGGCTCAGTTCGGGGACGCTATAGAAAGATCGGTCATGGAGGTTTTGAAGAATCTTTCCGTGGATAGCTGTACCCTGTCAGTAAAGGACAGAGGGGCTCTAGACTGTACATTAAGGGCTCGGGTGGAAACAGCACTGTTGCGTGGCTGCGAGGGTGTCAGATGAAAAGAAGACGGAGCCTACTGTTCGTGCCTGGCAACAATCCGGGAATGGTAGCCAACGCCGGGGTCTTCGGGGCCGACGGAGTAATCTTCGATCTTGAGGACGCCGTCGCCCAGGATCAGAAGGACGGTGCTAGGATACTCGTCAGAAACGCTCTTGCGGTGCTTCCCATGAAGGGGTGCGAGAGGATCGTCAGGATAAACTCCATGGACCGTCCCATATGGTTGGAGGATCTGGAGGCGGTGGTAGCCGGAGGAGCGGACTCGATCATGCTTCCCAAGGCCCAGAGTCGCGCCGAGATGGAGGAGCTCGATCGAGCTCTCTCCGACGCGGAGAAAAGGGTCGGCAGGGAGGAAGGGGCCCTGGACGTTATCGCGTTGGTTGAGACTCCCACAGGGGTTGAGAACTCGGGAGATATAGCGACGGCTCGTAGGGTGTCGGGGATGTTGCTGGGTGCGGAGGACCTCACCGCGGCCCTAGGCGTTCCCAGAACCGTTGACGGAGAGGAGATCTCCTACGCCAGGGGACGTATGGTGATGGCTGCCAAGGCTGCGGGGATCGACGCCATCGATACACCCTTCACCGATACCGACGATATGGAAGGGTTGGTGAAGGACGTTCTTTTCGCTCGGTCCATCGGATTCGACGGCAAGGCTTTGATATCTCCCAGACACGTGGAGGCGGTAAACCGGGCCTTCACCCCCACCGACGGGGAAATGGAGTGGGCCAGGGCGGTCGTTCGGGCTCTTGAGGAGGGAGAGAGGGCAGGAAAGGGAGCCGTCTCGGTCGGAGGCAAGATGGTGGACGCCCCTGTGGCGGCAAGGGCTAGAAAGACCTTGGCCATGAGAGGGGAGGCGTAGTCCTTGAGAGATAAGATGATCGGGAGCCTGAAAGAGGCCCTTAAGGTTATGGGATTGGCCGACGGCATGACACTGTCCTTTCATCATCATCTCAGAAACGGCGATGCGGTGCTGAACGGGACGTTGGATGCGGCTTTCTCGCTGGGAGTATCGGGATTGACCGTCGCGGCCAGCTCTATCTTTCCGGTACACGCGCCGTTGGTGGAACATATCCGCAAGGGGACGGTGTCCCGTCTCGAGGTCAACTACATGAGCGGTCCCGTGGCCGATTTCGTCTCTCGAGGGGGCATCGCAGAGCCGGTGATCTTCAGGACCCATGGAGGAAGACCCAGGTCGATAGAGTCGGGCGAGTTGCCGATAGATATAGCCGTTGTGGCTGCTCCTTCCGCCGACGGAAGAGGAAACCTCACCGGGACGAAGGGGCCTTCCGCCTGCGGCTCTCTCGGTTACGCCATGGCCGACGCTCGCTGCGCCAAGAGGGTCTTGGCCGTAACGGACAATCCGGTGGACCGTGTGGCTCCGGCGTCGATAGATCAGAGCCTCGTCGATGCGGTGGTGACGGTGGACTCCATCGGCGATCCCGCCGGGATAGTCTCTGGTACCACCAGGATGCCCAGAGATCCAGTCGCGTTGGTGATGGCCAGATATGCCGCCATGGCGATAAAGGCGTCGGGGCTGTTGGCCGACGGCGTTTCCTTTCAGACCGGAGCTGGAGGTGCTTCCTTGGCTGCCGCCTCCTATCTGAGGGATATGATGAGGGACCTAGGAGTCGTCGGGAGCTTTGGAATGGGAGGAATAACATCCCATATGGTGAGGTTCCTTCGGGAAGGTCTGGTCAAACGGCTTTACGACGTCCAGTGCTTCGACCTGGAGGCGGTAAAGTCGATAGCCGAGGACGAGAGACACGTGGAGGTTTCCGCCTCTCTATACGCCAGCCCCGGGACCAAGGGACCTCTGGTGGACGATCTGGACGTGGTGATACTGGGGGCGACCGAGATAGACCTGGATTTCAACGTAAACGTCCATACCGACTCTTCCGGACGGATAATCGGAGGGTCCGGAGGACACAGCGATACCGCCGCCGGAGCGAAGTTGGCGGTGGTCGTGGCCCCTTTGGTGAGGTCAAGATTGCCGATAGTCGTCGACAGGGTTACCACTGTGAGCACTCCCGGTGATACGGTGGACCTTCTGGTAACGGAGAGAGGTATTGCTGTGAACCCGAGGCGGCCGGAACTGAGGGAAGCTCTCGACCGAGCGGGGCTTCCGGTCATGTCGATTCGGGAGCTCAGGGAGATCGCCCTCTCCATAACCGGTGTTCCCCGATCCTCTAGGCCTAAGGGACGAACGGTGGGAATAGTGGAGTATCGTGACGGCAGTTTAATCGACCGGATATCGGAGGTGTCCTGAGTTGGGTAACGAATCCATGGATCTTATACTGGCGGCCAGGGAGGCCCGGTGGAACCTGAGAAAAAAGCTGTCCCGAACTTATGGGAAGCCGGTGTTGTCTCTCTCCATGACGGTTCCCGGTCCGGATAAAAGCGCTCCAGGGGTCTTTTGGGCTCTTAAAGTCATCTCCGATGAGGTAGAGAAGACCTTGGGTTCCGTTCTATCTCGGCGAAGCGACCTGGACGGTGCCGACGGGCCTTCCGTCCACTGGGTGGTCGATCTTTCCGGCAAGGAACTTAAAAAAAGGGCTCTGGCGATCGAAGAGAGCCACGGTTTGGGCAGGATCGTAGATCTGGACGTTCTGGACGAGAACGGAGCTCCCCTGGGGAGGAGCGAGCTTGGCTTCCCTCCCAGAAGGTGTCTCATATGCGATCGTCCGGCCAAGGAGTGCTCCTATTGTAGGAGACACGGCCTATCGGAGCTGTTGGAAGAGATCGAAGGGATCCTGGAAAAGTCGGGATGGAGAGAGTGAAAGCCCGGAGCCCATCGATGGGCTCCGGGCTTTCATCATTTTGTCATAGCACCCGACATCTTAGTTTTTCCGATATCTCCTTCATCGCAGCGAGGCCGGCTACGGAGTTTCCCTTCTCGTCCAGAGGGGGGCTCACCACGCCGATGCCCATCCTCCCGGGAACCGTGCCTAGGATTCCTCCTCCTACGCCGCTTTTGGCGGGGATGCCCACCTTCACGGCGAACTCTCCCGAGCCGTCGTACATTCCGCAGGTCGTCATTATTGCCCTAACCGTTCTGGCCGTGGCGGGAGAGATTATCTGCTTTCCCGATATGGGGTTTAGACCGTCGCATGCGAAGGTCGCTCCCATGATAGATAGATCTTTGGCGCAGGTCTTTATGCTGCACTGTCTGAAATACACGTCCAGGATATCCTCGACATCTCCGTTCAAGCTGCCTACGCTTCTCAGAAAATAGGCGAGCGATCTGTTTCTGTCGCTGGTGTTCTTCTCCGATCGGTAGACCCTGTCGTCGATGTCTATCGAGTCGTTGGCCATCAATTTTCGACAGAGATCCATGATGGCGTCGACCTTTCTCTCTCTGCCTTCCTCGGGAAGAAGGGACACCACCACTATGGCGCCGGAGTTTATCAGAGGGTTGTTCGGTCTGTGGGGAGCGTCCATCTCCAGTCTCATTATGGAATTGAAGGGGTCCGCAGTGGGACTGCTCCCGACGGAGGAGAAGACCCTCTCCGGTCCTCGTTCCTCCAATGCCAGGGCCAGAGTTACTATCTTGGATATGGACTGTAGGGTAAAGGTGTAGTCCCAGTTTCCCGACAGATACTGGCTTCCGTCGCATTCCGTCACGGCCAGGCCGAAAGCCTCCGGATCGGCCTTCGCCAGCTCCGGTATATAGGATGCAACCGTCCCCTCCGTCGCCTTGAGCCGACTCCTTCTGGAGATCTCTTCGAGGATATCCTTCATGGGAATCATCGTCCTATCTGTTGTAGTATGAGGAGAACTTCTCCTTGTCTATCACGGGATCGTCTATTCCCGCCTTGATCTGGTTTTCGTAGTCTTTCATGAATTTTATCACCACTCCCGACAGCAGCAGTATGCCGACGAGGTTTAGCAGCGCCATTATCGCATTGAAGAAATCCGCCAGTTCCCACACGAAGGGAACCGAACTGGTCGCGCCGAAAAGGAGCATTCCCAAGACCATGAGTCTATATACCGTCAACCCTGATTTACCGCAGTTGGGGAAGATGTACATCAGGTTGCTCTCTCCGTAATAATAGTTGCCCAATATCGAGGTCCAGGCGAAGAACATCAGGGCTATCGCGATGAAGGTGGGGCCCCAGGAGCCGAGAGTCGCATCCACCGCCAGCTGTGTGAGCTCGACTCCGGTCTTGCCGCTATCGACCGTCCCGGAGAGGAGTATTATGGCAGCTGTTGCGGTGCATATCAGGATAGTGTCCACGAAGACTCCCATCATGGCGGTGAACCCCTGTCTGGCCGGATGTCGGACGTCGGCTGTAGCGTGAGCGTTTGGAGTGGACCCCATGCCCGCCTCGTTGGAGAAAAGCCCTCTGGCGACTCCGTAACGGAATGCCATGGCCACGGTGTGTCCCAGTACTCCTCCCGCGACCTGTTTAGGGCCGAAGGCGCTCTTGAAGATGAGGGAGAACACGGCGGGGATCTCTGAAATGTGGGTGAGCACCACGTATAGCGACCCCAGTATATAGAGACCGGCCATGAGAGGGACGATAACCTCCGCCACCTGGGCTATCCTTCTGAGTCCTCCGAAGATGACAAGAGCGGTCAGTATTATCACCGTTATGGCTACGTATAGTTCGTTGAGCTGGAATGCTCCTCTAAGGCCTGCTGCTATGGAGTTGCATTGAACCGCATTGAAGATGAAGGCCATAGCCACGATTATGGAGAAGGCGAAAAGAACCCCCATCCATCGTTGTCCTAGTCCCTTCTCCAGATAATAAGCCGGTCCTCCCCTGTAGGTCCCGTCGCTGCTCTTAACCCGGAAAACCTGGGCCAATGTGGCCTCGCCGAAGATGGTGGCCATCCCGACCAACGCCGTTATCCACATCCAGAATATCGCTCCCGGGCCTCCCGAGACTATGGCGGTGGCGACCCCTGCGAGGTTGCCTGTGCCTACCTGGGCTGCCAGACCGGTACATAGGGCCTGGAAAGGGGTAATTCCTCCTTCGGCCGACTTTCTGCCTTTGAATATGACCGAGAACATATGGCCGAAATGTCTGACCTGAGGTAGCCCTAGTCTCAAGGAGTAGAAGATCCCCGTGCCGAGAAGCAGCCAGACCATCAGTTTGCCCCACAGAATGCCGTTTGCCGTGCTTACTAACTGTTGAATCACCTATATATCTCCCAATTATGGATAATAATAAAGTAGATATTTCTCGAAACGCCAGGGCATTATACGCAATATTAGTTCAAAATGCAACTGTGCATACAATAAAGCGAGATTGATGCATGGATTTATATTTTTTTTTGCGACACCTGGAGCCTTGTGCCTGCTTTTAGGTCATCGCTGAGCTGTATGATGGGCGATATGTATCAGAATATGTTGAGTTCTGTTCTGGCTGGTCTTTAATCTATTTCTATGACATAAAGAAAAAAGAGGCGGGGTGCCTCTGTCCGGCACCCCGCCTCTTTTCCTTCTCTTCGATGCTATTTTGGAGCCAGTTCTTTGGAACTCTCCGTCTTGAACTTGCTCAACCGCCTCTCTATGTTGTCCACCAATGAGGACATGGCCTCCGCTTCTTTGGCCACGTTGCTCGAGACCAAAGCGGTTTCCTCCGCGGCTTTTTTGATGGTTCCCACCTTTTGGGCCATGTCGACGGTGGATCTCGAAGCCTGGTCGACGGCGTTGGCCATCTCGTTGGCCGAAGCTGCCTGTTCCTCCGAGGTCGCCGCTATGTTCTGCATAGAGTCGTTGACCACGGAGATCTGTTGCAAGGTCTCGTCCAGTCCTTTTTTTGCCTCGTCGGCCTGTACCACCGTCTGTTTCATGAGATCCCCGGCCTGTTGGGTTATCGCTACCGAGTCTCTGGTCTGAGACTGGAGCTCCTCTATGAGGTTTCCTATCTTTCCGGCGGCGTTGCCCGATTCCTCCGCCAGCTTTCTTACCTCTTCCGCCACGACCGCGAAGCCTCGTCCGGCGTCTCCCGCTCGGGCCGCTTCTATAGCTGCGTTGAGGGCCAGAAGGTTCGTCTGGTCCGCTATGGAGTTGATCGTCGCTATGAAACCGGTTATCTCCTGAACCGAGGTGCTGAGGGCGGTCATTGCCTCTACGCTTTTTCCCGCCTTGGCTCCTACCTCTTTGACGTTGCCTATTATATCCGCCACTATGGAAACGGCCTTGCTGGAGGTCTGGGAGGCCCTTTCCGTCGCCTCCGTTCCCTTAGTGGCAGATTCCGCCGCCATAGAGGCGCTGGACGATACTTCCTCGACTCCGGCGTTGGTCTCCTCCAGTGCGGCGGCGTTGTTCTCCGCCAGTGTCGATACCTCCTCGACGGAGTGACGGACCTCCTCCATGGAGGCGTTGCTCTCCTCGCTGAGTGCGGCCAGTCCGGTGGAGCTGTCAGCTATCTTTTTGCTTTCCTCGACTATACCCAGCATTGTCTCCCTAAGGCCTTCCACCATTACGGAAAGTGCGTCTATCATGGCGCCGAGAGGGTCTTTGGCTCTGTAATTTATGGATCTGGGGTCTACAGTGAGATCGCCGTCCTTGACCTCGCCCGCCATGTTAGCGACCTTCCTGAGAGGAAGGACTATGCTTCTGAATGTGACCAGCACGGCCAGTCCGACAGCCAGGAGGGCCACTATCGCTACGGCTATCTGTATGGAGGTGGTTCCCCTTACCAGGGCGTCTATGGCCTTCACAGGGTAGAGAATTGCCAGGGAGAGTCCCTGGGCGGTGTTGCCGTAGAAGGCCTCGAACCTCTCTCCCTCCCAGTTTATTATGGAGGAGCCCGATTTCCCGGAGACCATCTCCTTGCCCATCGCCTTGACCGATTCGTCTTTTTCGTCGCTTTCGGAGAGGTTGACCTTCATTATGTCCTTTTCAACCGGTCCGGCTATTATCATGCCCGCCTTGCTGAGAAGAAGTCCATGTCCCTCTCCCAGCAGCTTCAGCTTTCCGACGAAATCGACCAGGGCGTTCATGCTGATATCCACCCCTACCACTCCGATGATATCGCCGTCGCCGTTCTCGACCGTCATGGCCGCCGATATGACCGCCTTGTTGGTTATCAGGTCGATATAGGGCTCGGTGATTATCATGGCAGAGCCCTTCTTCATGGCGTCGGCATACCAGGCTCTCTTTCTGGCGTCGTAATCCTCCGCCATCTTGGCCCTCGATCCGATAGGCAGCTTGCCGTTTTTCTCCAGGCCGAAATAAATGTCCTGAACTCCGAATTCTCCGTTTTGAGCCAGCAGCGAGGCCATGAGGTCCTCCAGGGTCTCCGCCTCCTGTAGACCCTCTTCATCCCAGGCCCTCTGTATGGCCACAGAGGCGTTTTTGAGTATGGCTAACAGTTTTCCGAAGTTCTCCTCCACGGTGAGCACCGCTGTCTTAACGGTCTCCTCACCGGTCTTGATTACCTGGTTCTTCAGGATACTCTGGCTCCTGAAGTAGGTGATCCCTGTCATTGCGACTATTATGACCAGTACGGCCGCTACCATAGATACGAATTTCCCCTTGATGGACATGTGATCCCCTCCAATCGTCTATGTGTTTCTACCCCAAAATCATTATACCAATATTCCCTATATGCAGTCTAGTTTTTCAATTATGCGATCCTCTCCGTCTCGGCGCTGCCGGTATAATGGACTGATTCTAGGAAGGAGTTGGTTTAGTGTCGCTTTCAAATGGGTTCGGATGGATTAGGACGGGGCTGAAGTTTTCTCTGGTCGTTTTGCTCTCTTTATGGGCGATATCCAGCGCTTCGGCGTTGGAGGTGTCTTTCGACGCTCCCGATAAGGTCTCTTTGGGAGAGCCTTTCGTGGTTTCTCTGACTGTCAGTGGGGACGTGGATAAATGTACATTGTCCTGGAGGGGTAGGAACTATCCCCTGTCTTTGTCCGCTGCGGATGGGGGCGTTTCGAAGGGTGTCGCCCTTTTGGGGACAGATGCCGCCAGGTCTCCTGCCGAGGGTGAGGTGATCAAGATATGGGTGAGGTCGAAAGGGATCAACTACATGTCTCGGTGGAAGATAGACGTTATTTCAAAATCGTACCCTGCCGAGAGGCTTTCGGTTCCCGCCGCCATGGTGAATCCCCCTGGTTCGGAGCGCGACAGAATCGCCGGAGAGAGAAAGGCCGTCAGAAAGGTATTGAGAGCCTATTCTCCCCAGCTGTACTGGTCCTTGCCGATGGTTCGTCCCGTTACGGGAATCGTCACCAGCGTATATGGAAAAAGACGGATCTACAACGGCATCCCGAGGAGTCGTCACGGAGGGGTGGATTATCGCGCTTCGGTGGGAACTCCTATAAAGTGCGCGTCGCCTGGACGGGTCGTCCTTACCGGAGATCACTATTACGCAGGCAAGTCGATCTACGTCGATCATGGGGGGTCGGTCGTGTCGATGTATTTTCATCTGTACGAGATCGATGTGAGGGAGGGGCAGTTCGTTCGAGCAGGCGAGGTTATAGGTAAGACCGGTCGATCCGGAAGGGTGACCGGTCCTCATCTTCATTTCGGTGTATCGGTCGGTGGTCGCATGGTCGATCCCTCGATATTGGTGGAGGGGGATCTGGAACGACTGACCGAGTCCAATTTGTCAGGCAGGATGGTCTTCCCCTAGTGGGGGATACCTGTAGGCCTCTTCTCCTGATGGTGTTGTGGATGTGGTCCTCCATAAGCTCTCTTGCAAGAGAGGAGTCGCCGGAGTCTACCGCGTCTATTATCTTTCTGTGCTCTCTATATGTGCGATGTCCTTTATCGCAAAAGGATTGCTCCGGAGCCATCATGTCGGTGTTGTAGAAGAGCCCGAAGTGGAAGGTGTACAGCGAGGAACGCCAGTATGCCTGGCGGAAGTAGCGGGCTATATATTCGTTTTTGGATATCTCGACTATCTTCGAGTGGAAGAGTTCGTTTACCTCTGCGTACTCTTCCTTTCTCTGTCCCAGATGGTAGAGGGATCGCTCTCTTTCGTTGAGCTCCCTGAGGTACGAGAGGTCCCCGGAGGTCCTCCTTTGGGCCGCAAGACTGGCCGCCTTGCCCTCCAGACAGGATCTGACGTCGAAGACGTCCTCCATGTCCTGTTGGGTCAGTATCGGCAAGGTGTAGCCTCTTTTCCCCCTGGTTTTCTCAAGGACGCCCTCGGCCACGAGACGGCTGAGGGCGTGCCTTACAGGGGTTCTGCTGAGTTGAAGCCCTTCCGCCAGGTCCGGTTCGTAGATTTTGTCCCCCGGGCGTATTCTGTGAGCGATAATCCTGTCGATGACCATGTGAAACGCTTTTTCGTCCGCTTTCAGCTTTTTTCTCTCCATCTTCTTCTCCCTGTCTCCCATCCTGATGTCAGTCGATAAGCAGGTGTACCGCCATTATCATCAGCAGGCCCGCCATCGTCAGAGCGAACAGCATCTGATAAAACGACAACCCGATTATCCTTGGTGAGCTGTCCTCCCTTAGTACAGATATTTTATAGCTTTCTCCCGCCAAGGCTTTGCCGTATATTCCGTCCGACAGCTCGACCATGAGCTCGACGTTACCGGTGTCGGTCGTCTCCGTAGATAGAAGCGTGACAGGAATCTTGTCGATGTTTCCCTTCGTCATCACCTGTCTTAGGGCGTGAGCTATGGCGGAGCTGTCCTTTATGCTGACGTATATGGTGTCGCCTGGTCTAAGAGCCGAGACCGGTTCCCCTCTGACCGGGTCCATCACTACGCCGCACAACAGTGTCAGATGGTCTATCTCGGTGGAGCGTGTTCTGGATTCTTCCTCTTTTTTCTCTCTCTTTTCCTCTCTGCTCTCTCTGAATTTGCCGAGGTCCTCCCCTGTGGTCTTCTCTATGCCGAGTTTCATCTCAAGACTCAACGCCAGCTCTCGTTCCAGTTCGTGCTGGAGGTCCTCCCTGATCTGCCTCCGCCTGTCCTCGTCGTCGTCGGTTGCCAGACGGTTGACGGTAGGAGGGGATAGCCGTTTTTTCAACGCCTCTACGGTTTTTTCGTGAAGCATCTTGTCCTGAGGGGCCTCTATTCTCTCCATGAGGATGGTGAGGGCCTGCCATGAAGCGTCTATATCCGCCTCTCCCAGTCCGCCTCCGTAGCCTGTCCAGAGACACAGAAGCTCCGGTTCTCCCAGGGTTTCGTCGGCGAGGAAAACGACCAGCCCGGTGGCTCCTCCGGAGGTCCTCGTCCTGTAGGCGCATTTAACGACCACGTATTTTCTGTCGATTTCCTGATCTCCCTCGGGCCAGATCTCTACTGTCGATATCTCCGGTACCCTAGGAGATCGATTCGCCAGCTTTTCAAGGGTAGCGTTGAGTTGAGACCGGCGCATCTCCTCGACGGATTTTTTTATCTTTTCCTTTGTCTCGTGAAAACTTTCCGAGGATTGGGGCATCTCAGTGCCTCCTTGGGCGATAGGCTCTCTATTTAGACTCATATTACAGGATTATGCCGTTCTGGCGCAAATAGTTCTAACGTCCCAGGACTTCCAGACCTCTCAGGAGGATATTCTGTCTTAGTCTTATGGCGTCGGCGGGGCACATCTCATGGCAGCAGTAGCATCTTATGCACTTCCCGTAGTCGAAGACCAGACGGCGTTCTCTCATGGTTATGGCGTCGGCAGGGCATATCTCGACGCATCTACCGCATAGGAGGCAACGTTCTCGATCCTGCTCCGGCTTGGCCGCCAGGAGCTCTCTTCCGAAACGGTCCATCCAGGAGGGCAGAAGTCTCAACGAATCGGGGGGAGGAAGTTGAATCTTTTCGAAGGTCCACTCCGTGATGGGATCTCCCTTTATCCGTATGTCTTTCGGGACCATCCCAGCCGTCTCGGCCGCTTTCCTCAGAGGGAAAACCGATCGATCCAAGGACATCAGCCCCGCCGTTGTCAGATCCATGGCCAGAGCATCGTCCGAGGCCACCACCGTGCCGAACCGTCTCGGCGATCCGTTGGACGGACCTCTGCCCTCCATGCCGACCACCCCGTCCATTACGGTCAAGCCGGGGCGCAATGTCGCCCATATCTCCAAAAGCAGTCGGGCGAAGTCTTCTCTGTCCAGTCCGACCCTGTAGTGCCAGGCCGCCTTCCTCTGAGCCACCACCGTCCCGAACAGATTTTTAACCCCCATGGTCAAGGTCATCTGACAGTGGGTCTTCAGCTTAGGAAGATTTATTATTTTGTCCGATTCCAAGGCCAGGGCGGAGAGCTCCAGTCCTCTGAAACGATCGTCTCTTTTGCCCGGAACAGGCCGGGATTCGCCGAGAGGCACGACGGGGACTCCCAATATCCTGCCCACCTGGGCTATGCCGGTTTTCTCCGCTACCTTGGAGAACTTCTCTATGCCGGGGCTGTCGGCTATGGTCGGCTTGCCTCCGCAGTCAAGAGTCATTTCCGTCACGGCTCGTACCATGGTCGGATGGGTGGTTACGGCCCTGTCCGGCGAGTAGGCTCCCAGCATATTCGGCTTTATAAGCACCGAATCGCCTGGGGAGACGAATCGCTCCATTCCCCCCAGGTCGTCTATCGCTTGGGTTACTGCGCCCTTTACCTCTTCGTAGGAACTGCAATTTCTGAACGATACGATGGCCATGAGTCCCTCTCCCTTCTGTTACAATTATCTCCAATGAGAGTATCAGCGATTACGACTAGGAGGTCCAACGATGAATCGCAAACACAGGGTTTTTCTGGCCCTTGGAGCCAACCTGGGCGACCGTCAGGGCAATATTCTACAGGCGCTTCAATATCTTCAGGGTAAGGTGGAGGTCGTGGCGGTCTCGTCGTTCTACGAGACGGAGCCGGTCGGATACGAGGATCAACCCCTCTTTCTCAACGGTGCCTGCGAGGTTCTCACGGACCTGTCTCCGATGGAGGTCCTTCATCTGGCAAAATGGATCGAACAGCGGATGGGTAGGACCGTCAACTTCAGGAACGGACCGAGACCTATAGACGTCGACCTGATAATGTACGACGACCTGGTCCTGGAAGATGACAAACTGACCGTTCCCCATCCCAGGATGCAGGAGAGGGCCTTCGTGCTGGTGCCTCTCGCCGAGATAGCCCCCGGGCTGGTCCATCCCGTCCTAGGGAAGACCGTCTCCGTTCTGCGGGATCTGGTGGACGCCAAAGGGGTAGCCAAGGTGGAGAGATCCCTTCGATTTTCCCTCGATAGGGATGTGCAGAAAGGCGTTCCCGAGGTTCCCCTTTTTTTGGGACGGGTCGGTGTGACCGACCTGGAGAGGATAATACGTCTCGAGACGGAGGGCAAGGTCTCCCTCTTCTATGCGACCATGGACCTGTTCGTTGATCTCGACGGTGCAAGAGCCGGCGTCCATATGTCTCGTTTCAGCGAGATATTGGAACAGGCGGCGGAGGACGCAGCCGGTTCCGTCGCTCCCGACATAGAGACCATGGCGGAGCGTCTGGCCTCGTCTGTGATGGAGCGGCAGGAGGCTCTTAGGTCGGAGGTCCGGATAAAGGCCCATTTCCCCCTGAAAAAGCACGCACCCATATCGGGCAAGACGACCCAGGAGATCTACAATTTCATAGGTATATCCGCCTGCGATGGAAATGTATGTCGAACGATATCAGGGGTGGAGGTAGACGGTCTGACCGTATGTCCCTGCGCCCAGGAGATGGTCCGAGCCCATTCCAAAGGGTTGTTGATATCCCAGGGGTACGGTGAGGAAGAGGCGGAGCGTATCGTAGACGTGTTGCCCCTGGCGTCCCACAACCAGAGGGGGAGGGCCACACTGATGATCGGCGGTGCGGGGACCATAAGGGCGGAGAACCTGGTTCACCTGGCCGAGGCGTCCATGAGTTCCGAGATATACGAGCTTCTCAAAAGACCGGACGAGTTTTTCGTGGTCAACAAGGCTCACAGTAATCCCCGATTTGTCGAGGACGTCGTGAGGGAGATGCTGCGAAACGTGGTGGAGGTCTCTCCCGACCTTCCCGACGGGGTTTTCGTCCTCGCCAGACAGGAGAACTTCGAGAGCATCCACAGACACAACGCTTTCGCGGAGAGAGCGGCCCTCCTCGGCGATCTGCGAAGGGAGATGGAGGGGCTTCGTCCCGGCAGGCCGATCACCTTGGAGGGCTGGTTGTTCGGAGAGATCTGATCAATCTAGCCTATCCGGGTCTTTCATCGCCTCTATCGTGTCCAGTACACGACGGTTGGCCTTGACGTCGTGTACCCTGACGATATCCACTCCCTGCCAGGCGCATAGAGCCGTCCCTGCCAGTGTGGCTTCCATTCGCTCCTCCGGGGGAGCCCCCTTGAGGACCGCTCCGAATACGCTTTTTCGGGAATGGCCTATGAGAATCGGATATCCCCGCGACCGGAAGAACTCGTCGTGGGAGAGAAGGGTTAAGTTGTGGGATGCCGTCTTTCCGAAGCCTATTCCGGGGTCCAGGATTATCTGCCCCTCGGGAACTCCGGCTTTAGTAGCCAGATCCGTCCGCTCCTGAAAATAATCGCATATCTCCTTCTGGAGACATCCGTAATGGGGTTCTCTCTGCATCGTTCTGGGGACCCCTTTCATGTGCATTATCACCAGCGGAGTTCCTGAGGTCGCCGCCACCGATGCCAGCTTCGGATCGAATCCCAGTCCCGATATGTCGTTCAGTATGTCCGCTCCGGCTTCGACGCAGGCTCGGGCTACCTCCGACTTGGTGGTATCTATCGATATGGGAATGTGAGGAAACTCCTTCCTTATGGATTCCACAGCCGGTACCAGTCGACCTATCTCCGTTTCGGTCTCCGCAGGAAGCGAACCCGGTCTGGTGGACTCGGCTCCCAGGTCCAGCATTTCCGCCCCGTCCTCGATCATGGTCGACACCCTTTTCAGGCACTCCGAGGTCGAACCGGCTCGGCTGCTGGAGAAAAAGGAGTCGTCCGTGAGGTTAACTATGGCCATGAGCTTGGTCCTGTCTCCCAGCTGTAGTACTCTGTCTCCCGGCAGGGTCAGAAGATGCCTTTTCTTCCTCTTCCCCGCCATGGCCTTCAGTATCTCTCTTCGGACCTGGTCCAGTCCCCAATAGGGCATGACGGCCAGCTTTTCCGCGAGATGGTTTATCTGTTTGTCCGTTCCGAACAGGAGACAGTCGCAGCGTTCGACTCCTCTGTCTATGGCGTGACGATGGACCGCCACATCTCCACCGCGGGAGAGCATCTCCTGTTTGAGGGCGTTGGCCGCTCTGGTGTCTACGTCGGATATCCTGAGGGCCGTCAGATCCCTCCGGTCGTCGAAATAGGGCAGAGCTCCTGGGTCGCAGCCTATTTCCTCCAGAGTTTTCTTCAGTTCCGTCGTAGATTTGAAACGGTGAAACCAGGCCGTCATGGTTACTCCACGTCCTCTCGGAACACTATCACGGAGCTCGTCGCGGTCTCCCAGACCTGTACGGAGTGTAGCTCGCAGTTTGGTTTTTTTACCGATTCGTCCAGTTTGCTCCATATCCATAGGGCTATGTTCTCCGCCGTAGGCTGATCCATCACGTCGTTTAGGTAGGAGTGATCCAGCTTGGTCAGGACCTTTTCCGACACGACCCGTTTCAGCTCGGTGAAGTCGAAAACCATATCATCGTCGTCTCTGCGCCCGTCCAAGGTGACGGCCAATCTGTAGGTGTGACCGTGAAGGGCCTCGCATTTTCCTCTGTACCTCTCGAGCCTGTGGGCGGCGTCGAAGGTGAATTCCTTTCTTAGCAGCATGAGATCTCCTCCGTTATCCTTCTTCTCGTCGGCATGTGCCGATGGAGACTCCATTCTACCAAAGAAGGCGCCGCCTCTCGAGAGGCGGCGCCTTCTTTGGGGTATGTGATTTCTTAAAGGGCCTGAATGTAGAGGTCCCTTATCTCCTGTAGGACCCCCTTGCGGGGGTTGTTGATCCCTATGGCCTCCTTCGAGGCGGCTAAGGCCAGATCGTCTATGGAATTTTCGGTGACCCCCAGGGAGGACAGTCCTCCGGCTATGCCTATCTCCTTCGCCAGATCGGCCATGGCCTCAACTACCTTTTCCGCTTTTTCGGCGGTCCGGAAACCGGAGTGGTCTATACCGTATCTGTCGTAGGTGGCTTCGTCTATCACCGATCCCATTGTGGCCATCTTTGTGGCGGCTGCCGGTAGGTTGTATCTTTCCACCACCGGGAGCAATATGGCGTTTACCAGTCCGTGAGGAGCTCCGTACATGGCGCTTATAGGATGGGAAAGGGCGTGGACGTAGCCCAGACCGGCGTTGTTGAAGGCCACTCCTGCCATGAAAGCGGCGTTGCACATGGCCTCTCTCGCCTCGATGCTGTCTCCGTAGCGTACCGCCATGGGAAGCCAGCGGAAGATTGTCCTTATGGCCTGAAGGGCTATGCCGTCGGAAAAAAGCGACGCTTCCGTGGAAACGTAGGCCTCTACTGCATGGGAGAGGGCGTCCATCCCTGTGGCGGCTGTAAGGCCCGGGGGCATGGACAGCATCAGATCCGGATCGTTGATCGATACGTCCGGCATGAGGGTCCAGTCCTGTACGGTTATCTTACGGTGGTTTTCGCTGTCCGTTATGACCGCGAAACTGGTGGCCTCGCTGCCGGTCCCGGCGGTGGTGTTGATGGCGATGAAAGGCGGTCTGTTTTTCCGGCCTTCCCCTTTTTTGGATTTTTCGTCTATCCTGCCGATGGAGACCGATGCTGCCTTTGTGCAGTCCATGGCGCTTCCACCTCCGACTGCTATTAGACAGTCGCATTTTTGTCCGAAATATCTGCCTACCGCCTCTTCCACCATCACGTCCGTGGGGTTCGGCCCAGCACCGGGGAAGACGTCGCCTTCCAGGCCATGGGTCCTCAGAACCTCCAGGACCATGGAGCCCTGGAGCTCTCCGTATTCCCCGATCGACGCGACTATAAGAGCTTTTCTGCCGCCCAGCTTCTCCATCCAGGAGCCGGTCTTCTGTAGGCTCCCTCTTCCCATGAGGTTTACCGGTGGCATTAGATAATATCCGGCCATACAATCACTTCCCAACCTGAGAATCTGGGAAAATCCTATCATCAGGAAGGGGAGAGGTCATGCAGGGGATCATCTGCTTTTTTGTCCTGTTAAGGGTAGTTTCGCCTTTCGTCGAATATATGTATCCATTTTTATGTTATCATGTTCTGGTTTGATAATCGAGATTGGGGGAATCTTGATGTCTTTTGTGAAGATAGGGGCGTTTTCCGCCCTTGGATCGAGGAATTACAGGCTTTTTTTCACAGGGCAGGGCGTTTCTCTGACTGGTTTTTGGATTCAAAGGGTCGCTATGGGGTGGCTGGTATATCGTCTGACCGACTCGGCTTTTCTGTTAGGAGCCGTGGATTTCGCCAGTCAGATTCCGTTGTTATTCCTTTCAACCTTTGCGGGGGTCTTGATGGAACGCTGGGACCTGAGGCGTCTGATGGTGATCTGCCAGACTCTATGCATGGTTCACGCCGGAGTGCTTGCCGGATTGACCCTTACCGGAACAGTCAATTATATACACGTTTTGGCACTAGGGGTTTTATTGGGCGTGGTGAACGCTTTCGAGCTCCCGGCCCGTCAGACCTTCGTCATTCAGCTCGTGGATCGGCCTGAGGATCTGGGAAACGCTGTGGCGCTCAACTCCTCTCTGTTCAACGTCGCCCGACTGATAGGCCCATCGGTAGCGGGGTTTTGCATAGCCGCCTTCGGCGAGGGGATATGTTTCGGTATAAACAGCGCCTGTTATCTGGCCACCTTGGCGGCTTTGATGGCTCTCCGGCTGCGTCCTCAGGAGGTTTCTCGGGAGCGGGAGCCCTTTTGGGAGGGATTTGTCTCCGGCATCAGTTACGTCCGTTCCTTTCTTCCCATAAGGGACGTCCTGATATCTCTGGCTCTACTGAGCTTTGCCGGTTTGCCCTATCTGGTCCTTTTGCCGATATTCGCCAAGGAGATCCTGCACGGCGGTCCCACACTGCTTGGTCTGTTGACCGGTGCGTCCGGGCTCGGAGCCCTGGCCGGATCGATAAGGCTGGCCGTCAGGAAGACCCCGGTGGGCCTCATGAGGGTTATGGCCATCTCTCTTTCTTTCTTCGGCATCTCCTTGGCCGCTTTCTCCCTCTCTCTCTGGGCTCCTATGTCGATATTGCTTATAATCGCAGTGGGGTTCGGCATGGTGTCGGTTTTGGTGGCGGGCAACACGTTGATACAGACCTTGGTGGAAGAGGACAAGAGGAGCAGGGTGATGTCCCTCTACGTGGTTTCCCTGACGGGAACCGCCCCTATCGGAAGCCTCGTGGCAGGGACGGTGGCCTCTTTCATCGGAGCCAGGGCCACGTTGGCCATGGGAGGGGCGGTCTGTCTCCTGATAGGGGTGGTTTTGCTCAAGAGGGGCGACCTCCTATGGAGTCTGGCCGAGCCGATATACAGAAAAAAGGGGCTGATTTGACCTCCTGTCGTTGACCGGAGGCTTGAAGAGGTGTATTATATTCCGAAATTCATCGAGAGGCCGTGGAAGGCTATGTACTTTAAACCCATGACTGACAATTCGATGCTTTGCTGGTGGTGGTGGACCTAGGTCCACCGCGTCTTAGGCTGTGCTTTCAGCCGCGGTGGCAGACGCTGCCGCGGCTTTTTCTTTAAGGGCCGCGCCCCTCTGGTAGGGGGAGCGGCCCTTTCTTTATTCGGGTCCAAATTTTAGAGATATGGAGGAGATTTAAATGACCGTAACGACCGTCGATAACGCCGCTAAAAAAGGATACTATGGAGCTTTTGGAGGTAGATTCGTCCCGGAGTCGTTGGAGAGGCCCTTGGAGGAGCTTTCCGAGGCCTTCCTGGATGCCGCGTCGGACCCGGAGTTCGAGAGGGAATATATGCGTCTCATGAGGGAGTACGTAGGGCGTCCCTCCGCGATTACCGAGTGTCTTAACCTCGAAGATAAACTTGGAGGGGGCCGTCTATTTCTGAAAAGGGAGGACCTGAACCATACCGGAGCCCACAAGATAAACAACGCCATAGGACAGGCCCTGTTGGCCAAAAGGATGGGAAAGACCCGTCTCATAGCCGAGACCGGTGCGGGTATGCATGGAACCGCCTCCGCCACTGTGGCGGCCCTGATGGGGATGGAATGCGTGGTCTATATGGGAGCCGTGGACGTAGCACGCCAGGCTCCCAACGTCAGCAGGATGAAGCTGCTAGGGGCTAAGGTGGTGTCGGTGACCCAGGGACAGGGAGTCCTGAAGGACGCAGTTGACGCCGCCCTTAACGCCTACGTCGAGGATCCCGAGGCTTTCTACCTTCTCGGGTCGGCGGTGGGGCCCGCTCCCTATCCTTCCATGGTCCGTCATTTTCAGAGCATCATAGGCAAAGAGGCCCGACAGCAGATACTGGACAGAGAGGGCCGTCTACCCGACGAGATAGTGGCCTGCGTCGGAGGTGGCAGCAACGCCATCGGTCTTTTCTCCGGTTTTCTCGACGACGCCTCTGTGGCTATAACAGGGGTGGAGCCAGCCGGTAAGGGGCTGGAGACGGGAGAGCATGCAGCCACCCTCGTCGTAGGATCTCCTGGCATGATACACGGTTTCAAGAGTTACGTCCTCACCGACGAAAACGGAGATCCCGCTCCGGTGTATTCTATCTCCGCCGGATTGGACTACCCCGGAGTGGGCCCGGAGCACTCCTACCTCAAGGACAGCGGCAGGGCTACCTATGTGGCCGTTACAGATGAGGAGGCCCTCGATGCCTTTCATCTTCTCTGTCGAACCGAGGGGATAATACCGGCTCTCGAAAGCTCCCACGCCCTGGCATATGCGATAAAGAGGCTACCCCGGATGGGTTCCGACGAGATCCTCCTGGTCAACCTGTCCGGCCGGGGAGACAAGGATATGGACCAGATCATGGCTCTCGAGAAATAGATCAGGAGTTTCTCCTGATAAAATCGTCTATCAATCTTCGTGATACGCTGACGCTTCCGGGGATCTCGGGAAGATCCTCGGGAGCGAACCAGTCAGCCCTGTCTATCTCTTTACCGTCGACCTCTATTTCGCCGTAGGCCCATCGGGCCTGAAAGGCCACCATGAGAGACCGGGGAAACGGCCACGACTGGCTGTCGAAATAGCTTATGTTCGATATCTCTATTCCGACCTCCTCCCTGATCTCCCTCCTCAAGGTCTCCTCCAGGCTTTCTCCCAGGTCCACGAAGCCCGCCAGGACGCTGTACCTGCCGGAGGGAAAGACCGAGTTGTGGGCCAGGAGGATACGATTTCCCCTCTCTACCGCCACTATCACGGCAGGGGAGATTATAGGGTATATCCTGTAACCACATTTAGGACAGACCCGGCCGTTGTCCTCTCCGTCTTCCATGGGAGTACCGCATCTGCCGCAGAACCGGCTGTTTTTACGCCAATCCATCTCGGCGTAGAGACGATTGGCCTTTGCGAAGGATATCTCTCCTATCAGCTCCCATAGGGCCCTTCTAGGTACGGCCCTCCACCCTTTCAGGTCGGTATCCACGTGGAGCTCTCTCCACGTGCCCACGCCATCGACTTTTCCCGTCGATATGTAATCAAGTTCCCGAGGTAACTCGATCCCGTCCATCTCCGGGATAAGCACCTCTTCGCCTCGAAATACGAAACTGTTCTCCTTCAATTTCACCCATCCCCTTAGCGTCGTAGTGTTTTCTCCTAAAAGTCTATCGTCGATTTCGTCTTTTTGGTACTACAAGATCCCTGTTTCGTGCTATCATTATAGGCTGATATATATTTCGAAGGGAGATGTACCGCTTGAGAAGAACTGTAGCTTTTTTCATTGCCTTGTTTTCCATGCTTTGGACTGTAACCTCTTACGCTGCCACCGTGACGGACGGATTGGGTAGAGATGTGGAGGTCCCCGACGAGGTAGACAGGATAATCTGTTCCGGATCGGGATGTCTCAGACTGGCCACCTATCTTCGACTGGAGGACAAGGTCGTTGCGGTTGACAGCATAGAGAGGAGAACTGAGACTTTCGACGCTAGGCCCTACGCCATCGCCAGACCGGAGTATAAGACCCTGCCGTTGTTCGGCGAGTTCAGAGGCAACGACAGTCCGGAGCTGATCCTCTCTCTGGATCCCGCCCCTCAGGTGATATTCAAGACCGGCTGCACCGGCGACGAAGCCGAAAGTCTCCAGTCCAAGACAGGTATTCCCGTCGTCGCCCTGGACTACGGAAATCTGGCAGGAAAGAGGAATAGACTGTACGAGTCCCTCTCCATAATGGGGCAGGTGACCGATGTCTCCGACAGGGCGAAGGAAGTGGTGAGTTTCTTCGAAGCCGCCATAGAAGACCTTAAAACGAGAACCGCCGATGCCTCCATAGAGGGTTCCGCCTACGTGGGAGGAATAGCCTTCAGAGGTCCTCACGGACTGTTGTCCACAGAGCCTAATTATCCTCCCTTCTTGTTTTCCGGAGTGGCGAACGTGGCGGCAGAGGGCAAGGGGGCCAAGAGTAGACATGCGGTGGTATCCAAGGAGGCCCTGTTGAAATGGGATCCGAAATTCATCTTCGTTGATCTGTCCACCATAACGGCGGTCGGAGGGGGAGCTTTGAAGGAACTGGCCGACGATCCTCTGTGGAGAGGGCTCTCCGCCGTGGAGAAAGGCGACATCTACGGGGTATTACCCTATAACTGGTACACCCAAAACTTCGGGAATATCCTTGCGGACGCTTATTTCGTGGGGTCGCTGCTCTTTCCCGATCGATTCGAGGACGTTGATCCCGGAGATAAGGCCGACGAGATATACGCTTTTCTCGTAGGGAAACCCGTCTTTTCCAAGTTAAACGATTGCTTTAAAGGCAAGGTATTCCGTAAACTCGTGCCGGGAGAGATCTAGTCACCATGCATCTGGACGGAGTCGAGGTCTCTCTTTCCTATAAAAAATATGCCGGTAAAAAACGGCTTTTTCTTCTGGTTTTAGTCGCTTTGACTCTATCGGCCTTTATGCTGTCTCTTTCCGTGGGGGTCTCAGGAATGACGGTGCCCCAGGTTATCAGGGGTTTCCTGGGGTTGTCGGAGGGGCGGGATTCCCTGATACTATGGAACATTCGACTTCCTCAGGCCATAGCAGCCGTCGTCGCCGGAGCGGGATTGTCTCTGTCGGGCGTGGCCATGCAGGCCATCCTCAGAAACCCTCTGGGCTCTCCCTTTACCCTGGGGTTTTCCCACGCCGGAGCCTTTGGTGCGGCCTTGACGGTTATGTTGATAGGGAATCTGTCTGAAAGAGCTCCTTATTGGCTTCTGTCTTTCGGTCCCGGTATCGTTGCGGTCGGGGCCTTCTGCTTCTGTATGGTCGCGACCGCGGTGATCCTGGCTATATCTGCGACGAGGGGAGCCGCTCCTGAGACCATGGTCCTCTGCGGCGTGGCCCTGGGGTCTTTGTTCACCGCCGGCACAATGTTTCTCCAGTATTTCGCCGACGACGTCCAGTTGGCCGCCATAGTGTTCTGGACCTTCGGGGACCTGGCCAGGGCGGACTGGCAGGATCTGGCCGTGATGACCGCCGTCCTGCTTCCTGCTGGAGGCTATTTCTTCCTTCGACGTTGGGACTTCAACGCGATAGAGGCGGGAGACGAGACCGCCCGGGGCTTGGGAGTCGACGTATCCCGGTTGAGACTCAGGGGATTGGTGATCTCCGCCTTGATCGTTTCGATAACCGTGTCCTATCTGGGGGTTATCGGTTTCGTAGGCTTGGTCTGCCCCCACGCTATAAGAAGGATGATAGGGGACGATTATCGCTATCTGGTTCCCGCCAGCGCCGTCGCCGGAGCGTTGCTGCTGTTGTTGGCGGACACCGCCGCCAGACAGATCCTGTCTCCCCATGTATTGCCAGTGGCGGTGCTGACCTCCTTTCTGGGCGCTCCCGCCTTTCTGTGGCTGTTGTTGAGAGGAGGAAAATGATGTCGCTCAAGGTCGAAAATCTAGGCTTCCGATGGGGTAAGGAATGGGTATTCAGGGACGTATCCTTCTCCCTGTCTTCCGGCGAGATGCTCGCCGTCATGGGGCCTAACGGGGTAGGCAAGACCACCTTGCTCCGATGTCTGAACGGCATACTGAAGCCTCACGAGGGAGTTGTCTCGATCGACGGAGTGGCGGTATCGTCCATGTCCAGGGAGGACATCGCCAGATCCATGGGTTACGTTCCTCAGTTTACCCAGCCTCAGAGGATGACGGTGTTCGACTCGGTCCTCCTGGGCAGAAGGCCCCATATCGGCTGGTCCGTCACCGATAAGGACCTGAACGTGGTTGAGAGCGTCTTGTCCCTTCTGGATCTGGGTTCCTTCAGACTTCGTTATCTGGACAGGCTTAGCGGAGGGGAGAGACAGAAGGTCGCTGTGGCCAGGGCTCTGGTCCAGGATCCGTCGGTTCTTCTACTGGACGAGCCTACCGCTAGTCTGGACATGAAAAACCGTCTCGAGTTAATGGATATAGTGGCCCACGTGGTCCATGGCCACGGCCTGGCGGCTGTGACGACCATACACGACGTGAACGGAGCTATGAGGTATGCCGACAGATGTCTCTTCCTTAAAGGAGGAACGGTGGAGCGATGCTGCGCTCCACTGGAGGTGTCGGTCTCGACCATAAGGGAAGTGTACGACGTGGAGGTTGACATTTTGGACCATCGGGGGGTTCCAGTAGTCGTTCCTGGAGGTGTCGGAAGATGAGGAAAAAACACGAGATAGAGCCTTTGGGGGTGATCAGATCCCCCTATAAGAGCAAGGAGGAAATACCCCGTCAGGGACATTTCGAGCCTGAAGTGGAGGCTGTGGCCGTCCTCGATGAAAAGTGGAGAGAGGGAATGAAAGGACTCGAGCTTTGCGACAGACTGGTGTTCCTCTTCCTCTTCGATCGTTCCGAAGGGGCGAAACTGACCGCCAACGCTCACTGGCTGGACGGAGAGAAAGGGGTCTTCGCCACCAGGAGCCCGAACCGGCCTAACGGAATAGGGATGACCGAGGTGGAGGTGGTCTCGATAGAAGGACTGGAGATCCGGTTTAGAGGCCCCGACATGCTGGACGGGACTCCACTGATAGACATAAAACCGGTGGTGGATACGAGCAGGTCCAACGATTAAGAGGAAAAGAGGAGGTCCTTCAAGGACCTCCTCTTTTCCTTCATCCCATGATTTTTATCGCCGATCGGGCGGCCACTACGCCGCTGGCGGCGGCCTGTATTATTCCTCGACTTACCCCCGCTCCGTCCCCGGCCATGAACAGTTTTTTCACCGTCGGGACCTCCAGGGAGTCCTTGAGCTGTACCCTCAGGGAGTAGAGCTTTATCTCGACTCCGTACAGGAGAGTGTCGTTTTGGTTGACCCCCGGCATTATGACGTTCAGTGCGTCCAGAAATTCCACTATGTCGGTCATGTGCCTGTGAGGGAGCACCAGGCTCAGATCTCCCGGTTCGGCCGATCCGGTCTGCTCGATCATGCCTCTCTCGATCCTGGATGTGGTGGACCTTCTGCCGTCCTTAAGGTCGCCCAGTCTCTGGACCAAGATTCCCCCTCCAGCCAGCATATTCGCCAGTCTGGCTATATGGGTGGCGTAGCCTATGGGATCCTGGAACGGATGGGTGAAGTTTTTAGTCACCAGGATGGAGAAGTTGGTGTTGTTCGACTTGGTGTTTTTAAGGCTGTGTCCGTTCACTGTAACGAGGTCGTGTCCCTTGTTGTACTCCGACACCACGTAGCCCGACGGATTCATGCAGAATGTACGGCAGCGATCGTCGAAGGTCGGAGTGTTGTAGAGGCACTTCACCTCGTAGAAGTGTTCGGTCAGGTCCTGACACACGCTGTCGGGGACCTCCACCCTTACCCCTATGTCCACCGGCATGGACGCTATAGGAAGCTCCAGCCTGCGAACTACCTTCTCCAGCCAGGAGGCTCCGTCCCGCCCGGGGGTGGCTATGATTGTGTCGGCTTCGTACCTCGTGCCGTCTTTCAGGATCACTCCCTTCGCCTCTCCGTTCTCAACGACGATGTCTTCCACGAAGGTGTTCATCATTATGTCGCATCGGTCCTTGAGGGTTTTATACATGTTGTCTAAAACCTCTCGGGAGGCGTCCGTTCCGATATGGCGTATCTTAGCGGGAAGCACCTTTATGCCTACGCTGGCGGCTCTTCTGATGGTGTCCTTGACCATGTCGCCCTTAGGCTCGTAGTAGTTGGGATCGGCGCCGTGTTCCACGAAGGTGGAGTCTACAGACTCTATAAGCTCTATCAGGGCGGATTCGCCGATGTATTCCTCCAGGTTCCCTCCGAATCCGGTGGTTATGGTAAGCTTGCCGTCCGATGCGGAACCGGCTCCCCCCCAGCCGGAGACGACGCTACAGCTGGGGCAGTTTATGCAGGAGGTGGCCTTGCCGGCTATGATCGGGCAGATCCTCTCCTTTATGAGCTTCCCCTTGTCCAGAATGAGGACCTTTTTGTCGGCCTTCACCAGCTCCAGGGCCGCGAATATCCCAGCGGGACCGGATCCGACGATGATGGCGTCGTATCTCATGATGTCTTTCTCTCCTCTTCTTGTTAATATAGCCTTCCGAGATCCATTATATCCTTTTTATGCATTCGTTTCGACCATAGCGCCGTAGAGTTTTTCCGTCGAGGATATCACCTGAGAGGAGGAGATCCCGAGTCTCTCGGCGTACCAAACGGCGCCGCCAGCCCCCGCTCCTTCCTTGACGTATCCCTTTTCGTAGTCGCTCAATCCCGTCCAGGGCGAATCGGAGAAATCCAGAGGTGCCGACCATGTATTCACTCCTATCGCCTCGGCCAGACCTTTGAAGTCTGCGCTTTCATCTCTTGTCACGTAGCAGGTGGTGGCCACAGTGATAGGCCTGGATATCCCCATGTGTCTTGCCGCCGCCGCGACGGCCAACATCTGGGTTCCCCCTGCCAGCACGATCTCCTTTTCCCTAGGGGCCCCCGATACCAACCCTGCCACGATGGGCTGCATAGGGTCGCCTAATTCCTTCAGGGCTATAAGTCCTCTCTCCGCCAATCCTCCTCGCTCTATCCCCAACCTCGAAAAAGCCTCGTCTCTCAGACGGCGCTTGAGATCGGTCGGGTTTTCAGGGCCTGCGGAGGAGACCATCCCCCTGTATCCCAGGGCTTCCAGGACCAGAGAAGCCGTCGTGGTTCCTCCCGGCACAGATTCGCCTATCACCAGGGGGGCGTTGTCGGCGGATAGGGAACGGGCCAGTTCCCGGCCTCTTTGAAACAGCTCGTCCCCGTCAGGCAGTGAAGTGGTCTCGCCGGGGTTCAACCCCGGGCTTGCGCCGGTCTCCACATAAGGGGCCTTGGGGGCCACCGACGTGCCGGCCTTCACCAACGTCACGGGAAAATCGCTCTCGATCCTGGCGGCCCTGGTTATTATGGCCGGGGTCGGGTGTCCCTGAGGGTCCAGAGGTACCCAATCCACCACTCTTGGTCTTCCCCACCAGATCATGTCGGCGTCGGCCGGGGCGGTGTAGGGAAGTACATTTAGATTCGCCCCCGCTGCGGAGATTCCCGGTATTTTGCTTATATCCGTCGATCCTACGACTAGGATGAACATGGCAGAACTCCTCTCTCTGTGGTATCGTTCCATAGGTCTTGGAACGGACCTTGAGATGTTATCATACATGGAGACGGGACGTTAGGAGTTGAGCTTTTGTGAGGAAATCGATACTCTGGATCGGGCTTGCCGTTTCCCTTTCGGTCGGAGCGGCCTTCTTCTTTTTAGCCGGACCTGCCCTCGATCCCGGTGTTTTTCTGTGTCCCGACAAAGGAGGCTTCGTCGAGCTTCACGTAGAGAGATCCGACGTGGCTGCCGCCTGGCTCTCCGAGTTCGATGTCGTCACGGGAGGATCGGGGATCGAGTCTCTTTTAAAAAAGCACGAAGGGATTTTGGGAAGAGGGGCCTTTCGAGTTTCCCTCTCGGGAATGGGAATAGATCGTAGTTCCTTTCACGGAGCGGTCGAGATAGCCGATCCATCCAGGGCCGAATCGGTCCTTTCCTCCGTGATATCCTGGGCCGAGGGCAGGGGAATAGCTGTGAGGTCACTCGACGTAACCCTCCCGAAAAGCCTTAAGCCTATCTTCTCTCTGGAGGGACAGGTCGGAAGCATGTCCCTTGCTCTATGGGGAGAGGGATCGGCCGTACTGATTGCCGAAGATCCCGATAGATTGGCCACGATGGTCTCTGAGAGGAGATATGCCTCGAACAGAAAGACCGAGGGAGACGATTGGCTCAGGGTGCAGATCCCGACGAATCTGATGGTCCTCTCTGGGAAGGTGTCGTCGGACGAACGAGTCTCTCTGGAGTGGGGGCTCTCCATGGACGACGAAAAGGTGGTCCTCTCCTGTTGGAGCGACTGGGCGGACATGCTGTTGTCCCAAAAGAGGCGAGACGAGTTGGCGGCTATGGCTCCGGTCCCTATTTATGGAGAGGGGAAGATGGTAGGTCTCATGTCCTGGACCGGTTCGTTCGGAGATATGACGTCAAAACTAGGCGGAGAGGTCCGCGACGAGTTGGGGCCGGTGTTGGGCGATGCCAGATCCATAGGACTCGACGAGGACGACCTGCTGGGTATATTGGACGGGCGTGTCTCTTTGTCTATAGGAGTCGCCGCCGGTGGAATTCTGGGCGATTTTCCCGGATTCTACCTTCTCCTGGAGGGGGTCTCGAACGGACTTGGGAGAAAACTGGTGGATATAACAAGACCTCTTCCTCTGCCTTTCGGGGTAAGGAGGTTCGATCTTTCTGGATGGGAGGGGGGATTGGCCCTGGACATGCCAGTCACTGCGGTGATGGCATATGGAGACGAAGGCCTTGTGGTGGGTCTCATGCGCCCCGATAGCCTGAACGATAGCCCGGATGTTCCGAAATCTCTGGCCGAGGCGGCAGGCAAAGCCTCGCCTCACGTACTCGCATTGGACCTTCGAGCTCTCTCGAATACGGTGGAGATATATAGGGATCTAGCCAGGCTCTCCGGCATGGAACCGGTTTGGGAGATAATGGAGGACGTCGGGTTTCTTATAGCCCCCTGGGAAAGGGCGGTCATGGAGCCCGATGGTCTCGATAGGGCGACTTTCTTTCTGTTTCGCCGTACGATAGATAAGGAGTAGATAAAGATGAAGTACGATCCGGAGACAATGAAGGTCAAGCTGTGCAAAAAATGCAAAGGACTCGGTTTCGCCATAGGGAAAAGCGGCGAGAAGTTCGGATGTCCCGAGTGCAGCGGATCAGGCCGAGTCGTGATGAAGGTGCTTAAAGACGAATTCGCCCTGGACGAGTTGAACGAAAACCTGACGTTCGACAGAGAGACTATGAAGATCCGGGTGTGTAAAAGCTGCGCCGGTCTTGGGGCCTTCATATACGGTCCCGACGACAGCCGTCCCTGTCAGGATTGCGGTGGAACCGGGCGGATAGTGGTCCAGCAGATATCCACCGAGTACCAGCTTCACCATCTTGACGAATTCGAGGAGTGATGTGGTCGTGTCTTTGGAACATGCCGAGATACATGGAGTTCAGATAAGGGACATGGTATCGGTGACGGGAGAGGACGACCCTGTCTACAGAGGCGATCTCTATCTCGACGGAGTCAAGGTGGGGAGTTTCGAGGAGGATCCCGACGGAGGCCCTACAGGAATCTTCGTGGACGACGATATGACGGAGAGATTGCGGAAACGGATGGACCGTTACTTTCAGGGCGAGGGGCTCTCCGTGCAGGACGACGACGATTACGACCTGTTCTTCATCCGCCTGATAGAGATGGAAGAGCTGCTGTCCCTCTTCAGGGATCTGAAGGAGCGTGGCGGATTCTGCCTAGTCGCCGACTACACCGACGACGAGATGGTGGTGTACGAGGTAGCCGAGGAGGAGGGGATGGATCAGCTCATACTGGTGGAGAAGCTGGAGGACTACGACGTCTACCGTGATTTCGAGGACTTCGTAATAGCTTAGCTCATATGGGGGTTGACATTACAGGATAGCTGATGTATTATCCTCGTCAACATCTGCATTAAGCGGAAATTCTTCTCCCGGGAGGTAACTCGTCGTGAACTTCAAGTTTTTCGTCCTTGGAACCACTATGATGTGCACTACTAAGTTCGGCGACCCTTCCAGAGGAGTCGGCGCGTAGCTGCACGTACGCACCAGAAAGCTCATTCTGACCGGGTCTGCCTAAAAGAGGTGGACCCGGTTTTTTTGTATCCTCATCCAACGAGAAAGTCAGGAGTGTGATTTCATTGAGAGAACGTCTCTGTTTCGATAACGACGGAGCCCTGCGGTATCTGTCCGATCCCTCCAATCCCGTGGTGTCCAGGCTCATGGAAGTGATGTCTTCCTACGGAACTCCCGAGGAAATCAACGAAAAAGCGAAAGAGGCGGGAAAGCTGGAGAGCCTGATGAAACGTCTCGAGGAAGAGGGGTCCCCCTATCTGAAAGACGTCAGATGGTTAGAGGAAAGACGAAACGCGGGAGACTTCGTCTCGGTTAGAGAGTACCGTAAATCGATCTTGGAGAACAAAGACGCCTCCGTTGATTCCAGTCGTGCCGTTACGCTCGAGATAAGCGCGCTCCAGTTCTTTCCCTGGCTCATAGCAGAGGCCGAAAGGGCCATATCCCGAAAGGAACTCATGCCTGGCAGGTTCATCAGGGTCAGAAACATGGCTGAGCAGGTCGAAGACGACGGCGATCTATTGGCCGTGGCCGCCTCCATGAAGATCATGGGGGCTAGCCTCGTCGAGTCTCTGGACACCAGAGGGACCGACGGATCCAACGTACATCTCGGAGGTCCCGATACCATAACGGGCTATTTCGGCGGGATAGGTCAGCCGAACGACCACTGTTATCGATGGGTAGACGAGTTTCTGCATTACTACACCGAATACGGGGTGAAGCAGGTGCTAAACGTGAACCCCGGAACAGTCCTCCTTGGATGCCTTCTTCATCGCCTGGGAGTCGATGTAGAGTTCAAGATATCCGTGTTCATGGGCAACGACAACCCCGCTTCCGTCCTATGGACCCTCATGATGGCCAAGCTCCTCTCCAGAGAGGACGGTTCGACCCCTCTGGTAGGATTGAACCTCTCCAACTCCTGTGACGTCGAGACCGTCAGGGCGGTGGCCGAAATCCGAAAGGCCTTGGGGCTCGAGAAAGCAGTGAGGATAGAACATCACATAACCGAGCCTTGGAGACATATAGTCAGACAGCCTTACTGCCGAAGGGACGACCTTTTGGAATTGGCCGAGTCGATTCCCAACATATCGGCCAAACACGAAGGAGGCGATCCCGAGGTAGAGGGCAATTTGTCCGATCCCTCCTCGATAACCGATTATTTCATATCTAAAGCAGAGATCCTCGAAAAGGGGCTGATGGACAAGCTGGAGAGGGACTATCTCTCGAAGCACGATGCGGTCAACCATACTGCCAGGGCCCTGACGGAACGGGGACTAGCCTTCGTAGCGGCCCCTTTGCTGCACGATTAGGACGGGAACTAGTTATGGAAAGGGATGGCCAAAGGGTCGTACTGAAATTCGGAGGAAGTTCCGTCGGCTCGGCGGAGAAGATACGGGCCGTTTCGGAGAGGATTTCTGGATTTCTGGAGAGAGGTTGCAAGGTCGCGGTAGTCGTGTCGGCCATGGGAGACACCACCGACAGGTTGCTCGAGCTCGCTCGTTCAGTCGCTCCCGACGGGCCCTGTCCAAGGGAGCTGGATCAGCTTTTGGCTACCGGGGAACAGCAGTCCATAGCCCTGTTGAGCATGGCCTTGAGTAACCTTGGCATAGAGAGCAGATCCTTCTCCGGATCGCAGGCCGGCTTTATGGCCTTCGGCCGCCATGGCGAGGGTCGTATCAAGTCCGTGGATCCTCGCAGGGTCGTCTCCTGTATGGATCGAAACGTGGTCGCCGTGGTGGCGGGATTCCAGGGAATAGACGAAGACGGAGACGTTATAACTCTGGGACGGGGAGGGTCGGACCTCTCAGCCATAGCCCTCGCGGCGGCACTGGATGCCGAAAATTGTTACATATTCACCGACGTGGATGGAATATACACTGCCGATCCCAGAGTCGTGGAAAAAGCTTACAAGCTGGACAACCTCTCCTGGGATGAATGTCTGGAGATGACCGTGGCTGGAGCCAAGGTTCTCCAGGCGAGAAGCGTGGAGATGGCTATAAGAAGCGGCATAAACGTGTGTGTCGCCTCCAGTTTCGACGAGGGAAAGGAAGGGACCTGGATCATGAGGGATTGCATAGAGGAAAAAGCCGCAGTGAGGGCCGTATCCCAGGACGATGACGCAGCCAGGGTCGCTTTCGACGGTTGTTGCGATCCGTGTAACGTCGCCCGCAGACTATCCGAAAAAGGCATAGTGGCTCAGCTGGTTGTTCAGGACGGAAGGGCCATCTTCCTCATAAGGAGGAGCAGGCTCGAGGAAACCCTCAGGATCTGCGGCGAGCTTAAAGTCTCGGGACTGCGTTGGGAGGAGGGGCTTTCCAGGGTGTCCATAGTCGGTGCCGGGCTTGCAAACCATCCGGAGGTCTCCTCTCAGATATTGTCGGTTTTGGATGAGATCGGTGTCGAGGTGGAGATGCTTTTGCCATCGGCCATGTCGGTCACCTGCGTCGTAAAGGCTTCCGATGGAAAGGAGACTGTCCGTGCGCTTCACGGACGATTCTTAGAGGGAGGGTTCGTACTATGCGCGTAGCTGTTTTGGGAGCGACCGGACTGGTCGGGAAGGAGATGACCGCCACACTGGAGGCCAGAGGCTTCCCGGTGGATGACTTCAGGCCTCTTGCCTCTCCTAGGTCGGCCGGGACCAAGGTGAGATTTGACGGTCGGGATTGGGAAGTTCAGGCTGTCTCGCCCGAGGGATTCAAAGGGGTAGACGTGGCCATTTTCTCCGCCGGAGGAGACGCTTCGAGAAAATGGGCTCCTGTGGCAGCCGATATGGGGGCGGTCGTAGTGGACAACAGCTCCGCCTGGCGCATGGATCCCCAGGTTCCCCTGGTAGTCCCGGAGATAAACAAAAAGGCCGTGGAGGACCGTCCCAAGGGCATAATCGCCAATCCGAACTGTTCTACCATACACGGGGTGATGGCCTTATACCCGCTCCATAAAGAGGCCGGATTAAGCAGGATGATAGTTACGACGTTGCAGTCGGTGTCTGGCTCGGGATGGAAGGCCCTGGTGGAGCTGGAGGACGAGAGCAGGATGGTTCTCGACGGAAACGTCGAGGCAGCGGACGAAAGGGCCTCCGTCTACCCCCACAGGATAGCCTTCGGCGCAGTTCCCCAGGTAGGAAGCTTCGACGATCAGGGCTACACCGACGAAGAATGGAAGATGGTCAACGAATCCAGGAAAATAATGGGGGCTCCGGAACTTAAGGTCGATTGTACTTGCACCAGGGTTCCGGTGATGAGAGGCCATTCCCTTTCCATAACGGCCCAGTTCGAGAGAAAGATCTCTCCCTCCGAGGCCCGAGCGATACTGGTCGATGCCCCGGGAATAGTTCTGAAGGACGATCCGTCCTCCTCTATCTACCCTCTGGCCACCGATGCAGCCGGGACCGATCCGGTTTATGTGGGCAGGATAAGGGAGAGCCTCTCTCTGGAGAACGGTCTGGATATCTGGGTCGCATCGGATAACATACGAAAGGGTGCGGCGTTGAACGCCGTTCAGATCGCCGAGCTTTTGGCGTAGAAAGGAGGATTAGCATGGAGTTGGGAATAGCTTTGGTCGGTTTTGGAAACGTAGCCCAGGGGTTCGCCAGAATATTGATCAGAAAGAGGGATCTACTGACCACCAGATACGGAATAATCCCGGTCGTAAAGGCCGTGGTAACCGGATCGAAGGGGACCCTGTGGGATCCCTCCGGGCTGGACCTGGAGGCCGTTCTCGATTCCATGGTTAACCTCGAAGACCTGTCCGGGGTATCCGCCCTTCCCGCCACTCTCGACGAGATCCTCAAGGGCGACGAGGTATCGGTGGTGGTGGATACCACTCCTACCGATCTGGTCACTGGGGAGCCGGGGCTCTCAATAATAAAGAAGGCCATCGAATCGGGGAAACACGTGGTCAGCTCCAGCAAGGGGCCGGTATCGGTTGCTCTGCCTGAGTTGACAGACCTTGCCGCCGGACACGGGGTGGCCTACCGTTTCGAGGGAGCCCTTCTCAGCGGAACTCCGTCCATAAACCTGGCGATGGAGGCCATGGCAGGTTGCGATGTCGTTAAGGTTCAGGGTATAGTGAACGGTACGACCAACTACATCCTGACCAGGATGGAGGAGGGCATGGGATATGAGGATGCCCTCTCGGAGGCTCAGGACAGGGGATATGCAGAGGCCGATCCGTCCGGCGACGTCGACGGATGGGATGCGGCGGTAAAAGCCCAGATAATAGCGTCGGTCATAATGGGAGAACCTATATCTTTGGACCAGGTCGAAAGGCGTGGGATATCGGAGATATCTCGAGACGACGTGCTTGCCGCCCTGGAGAGAGGAAATCGGATAAAGCTTATAGCACAGGTCGAGCGTAGGGGGCGGAATGTGATAGCCTCCGTGTCTCCTATGGAGCTTTCGTTGAATCACCCTCTGGCCGGAGTCATGGGAGCCACCAACGCCATCACCTACGAGACCGACAACCTCAAGGACGTCACTATAGTGGGTCCCGGGGCTGGAAGAGAGGAGACCGGCCAGGCGCTTCTGGCCGATCTGCTGGCCATATTCAGGGAAAGGGGCGGTTCGGTTGTCCGCAGATCTGCGTGATGCCGTATCGAAAGGTCTTAAGATAGGGCTGGCCTTGGGAGGCGGAGCCGCCAGAGGCTGTGCCCATATAGGGGTTCTGCGCGCTCTGGAGGAGAAATCCATCCCTGTGGGATGTATCTCCGGTACCAGCATAGGAGCCATGGTGGGGGCCGTCTACGCCTCCGGAGGAATGGATCATCTGGAGGAGCTGCTTCTCAAGATGGACCTGCTGCAGTTGCTGTCTTATTTCGACGTGGTCTTCCCCCACTCGGGTCTGGTCGACGGAAGAAAGGTCACCGAACTGCTCAGAGGGATCTTGGGCGACAGATCCTTCGATGATCTGTCCGTTCCCTTTGCCGCAGTGGCCACCGATCTGAGGGACGGAAGCGAGGTGGTCCTCTCGTCCGGGGACGTCATCGACGCGGTAAGGGCAAGCATAGCCGTCCCGGGAGTGTTCACGCCCTTCGTCACCGAAGACGCCCTGTTGGTGGACGGCGGTCTGGTTGATCCGGTTCCGGTAAACGTGGTCAGGTCCCTGGGGGCCGAGTTCACAATAGCCGTAGATCTCAACCGTTACGTGGTGGGAAGCAAACAGGAACACAGGACGGGCGGTGGACTTAGAAGAAAAAAGATCAGGAAAGGCGACGGTCCCTCCCTGGTGGACTCTCTGATAGACGAGATCAGCTCTCTGATGAGCGACGAGGATAAAGGTAAAAAATCAAAGGGGCCGGGTTTGATAGACGTCATGGTCACCTCCATAAATATAATGGAAAGCTCCATAACGGAGAACAGGCTTAAGGTGGACTCTCCGGAGCTACTGATTGCACCGAGGCTCGGTCATATTCGTTTCATGGAGTTTTTTCGGGCGGAGGAGGCTATGGAGGCCGGTTACAGGGCCGCCATGGACCTCCTGTCCTGATGCTAGAGGCCCTTTCTGGCCCTCTGGGCCATATGGACCCCCATAAGGATGAGACATCCACCGATTATCGTCTTGAGCCCTAGAGGTTCGCCGAACAAGAACAACGCCATAACCGACGAACAGACCGGTTCACCCAACAAGACCACCGATACCACCGAAGGACTCACCCACCTGAGAGCCCAGTTATAGGCGGAGTGACCTAACAACTGGGGGATGATGGCCATCCCCCAGAATGCCCACCACGTGCCGGAGGAGAATCCCCAGGTTCGATAGGGACCGATCAGAGCCACTGTCCAAAGAAGAATCGCTGCCGTTCCGTAGCAGACCGACACGTAGGAGAGCAGCGATACCTTCTCCCTGACCCTTCTCCCTAGCAGGAGATAGATGGCCATGGTTATCGCTCCAAGTACGGCCAGAAGATCCCCCTTCCACGCCTCCGAACCGGAGGAGAAATCCCCCCAGCCTATGATAACGGCTCCCGACACGGCCACGGCTATAGCGGTCGCGGTCTTTCCGTTGATCCTTTCACCGGTGAGGAAGGGGGCCATCATCGCCACCCATAGAGGTGCCGTGTTGACCAGAACCACACAGCTGGCCACCGAGATGAAGCTCAGGGACGATATCCACGAGGCGAAGTGGACCGCCAGCGCCGTCCCGGATAGAACCGTATCCTTCCAGTCCCTGGAGGACAGGGACCTTATCTCGTCTCTTCGAAGCATGAAAGCCATCGGCACCAGAACGAGAGAGGCCAGGCCGACCCTGTATGCTGCCACCGTCAAGGACGGAGCGTTCGCCGCCTTGGCGAAGATGGACCCCGTAGACGTTGCGAACACCGCCAGAAACATCACCAAGTCGGCGCTTCGCTCCCTTAACCTCATGGCATCACCTGGGAAGGGACGAGACCATGTCTCTCCATCTCGTCCTGAAATCTTCGAATTGATCCTCCGGGGGAACCCTCAACCTCACAGAATTGTCGCCTATCCCTAGAAAACCCGATCCGGGAGCGGTCTTTATCCCATGCTCCATCAGCATATCGTAGAGATTTGCTTCCCTGTAGTCGTAGGTCACCATCATGATGGACACCGACGGATGGGTCTTCGCCACGGAGAACCGGGGAGACTCGATTATCCTGTCCACTGTAGCCCTCTTCAGCCTGGCGACCTCCCGTCTCATGGACGGTAGAAACTCATCAGCCTCGTCCAGCGCCATAGGTATCGCTGCGAAAGCCAGTGCGTCCACGGTGAAGGGGGGGCTAACCCTCAGATAGAGATCCCTTGCTAGGGGAGATCGAAATACCCCGTATCCTCCCCTTATGCCTGCCATTCCCCAACCCTTGGAAAAACTGCGAAGACAGAGGATGTTGTCCCGTTTCAGGTTCAGACAGGACGTGGATTCGTCGACGAAATCTCCGTAAGCCTCGTCCACTATCACCAGGGCATCCCTTTTATCCGCGGCCGCCACTATTCTGTCCAGGTCGTCCAAGGACATCAGCTGACCCGTCGGGTTGTGGGGACGATCGATGTAGACCAGAGATATCGAATCGTCCAGTGCCTCCAGTAGCCGGTCTGCATCTATTTCGTAGGAGGGGCCCTCCAGATTCACCGCTTTGAAGTCGCATCCGGAAAGCTGGAAATGGACCGGGGCGTCGGTGAACTGTGGAGCCATGCCCAAGATTCGTCCTCCCGGGGCGCCCAAAGCCTTGGCCAGCACCACCAGGATGGTGTCCGTTCCGTTGGCAAAAACCAGTTCTTCTTGAGACACCAGATCTTTCCAGAAACGGCAGACCGGCTCGGTCAACCTCTCCGACGGAGGAACGTAAGACGAAAGATCTTCTCCAAAAGCCTTTCCGAAGGCGGACACGACTCCGCAGGGAGCCCCTATAGGGCTAGATCCCAGGGCGCAGTCTACGGAGAAACTTCTCTTTTCGACTGTGTTGACGTAAAGCTCGGTGGTGGTGTCCCTCAGTCCCTGCGGGATCGTCTTTCTCCAGTCCAATGGCGCCATCTCCTTTTGACGTTTGATCCCCCATTTATACCAGTGAAAGACCGAGGGTTCAACGTGAAAAGGAGAGGACCCCCTGAGGGATCCTCTCCTGGACTTCCGTTTTTTCGAGACGATCTTAATCGAGTTTCTTGTGGCAGAACCACCAGTCGAAATTCTCGTACTCGGTCAGTCTCTTTTTCGCGTTTTCGACGTCGCTCGCCGGAGGAACGATCACGGAATCCCCGATAATCTCGTTTTCCGGCCAGTTCGCAGGCATGGCAACACCGTTCTTCTCGCTTATCTGAAGGGCCTTGACCATGCGCAGCACCTCGTCCATGTTTCTGCCGAGCTCCTGCGGGTAGTAGAGGATCGCCCTTATTATGCCGTTCGGGTCGACTATGAATACGGCCCTTACGGTGTTGGATCCCTTGCCGGGGTGTATCATGCCGAGCTGTTTGCCGACCGTGCCGTCGTCGGCGATTATGGGAAACTGGATCTCGACGTCCAGATTCTCCTCTATCCATTGTTCCCATTTGATGTGAGCGAAGACCTGGTCGATGCTCATTCCGATGAGTTCGCAGTTCAACTCCTTGAACTTATCGTATCTCTTCTGGAAAGCCACGAACTCGGTAGTGCAGACCGGGGTGAAGTCCGCCGGGTGGCTGAAGAGCACGAACCACTGCCCGGCGTAATCGTTGGGGATGGTTTTCTTACCTCTGGTAGTTACTACCTTAAGCTCCGGCATAGCCTCGCCGATAAGGGGTATCCTGTTTTCCATCATAAAGCACCTTCCTTTGCGATGTTTTTTAGTTCTGGTTCTTGTTATCAGTATAGCATGTGTCTCTCGATGCCTATCCTTGTGGCTTTTCTCTATCGTCTTCTCCCGGCTCGATTCGGATATCGCAACCGTTGCAGCTGGAGGACGTCCCACAGCCGGAACACCCGGAACATCCGCAGCCTCCTCTCTTTATCAACGATCTGAATCGCCTGAAGAGGATCCATCCGGCGAAGGCCACTATAACGGCTACTACGAGTTTTTCCATAATCTACCCTCCTATGGACTGTATAAACGCCCCTCCCTGATAGACCGCCACCGCCAACAGATAGGCCAAAAGGGTATTGAACGTCATGGAGAAGGCCGCCCATTTCCATGAGCCGGCCTCCTTGGCGATGCAGACCACGGTTACGAAACATGGGGCGTAGAACATGGTGAATATTATCAGCGCCAATGCTTTGAGGGGCGACCAGTCTGGAGACCTCTCTATTATGGATGCCAGACCGCCGCTTTCCTCCGGATCTACCTCGCCTAGGGAATAAGCCGTCCCAAGCGTCGACACTACGACCTCTTTGGCGGCGAAACCTCCGACAAGTGCGATGTTGTCCCTCCAGTCGAACCCGGCCCAAGAGGTTACTTTCTCCAAAGCGGTCCCGATTCGCCCGGCGTAGGAACGCCGCAGGGCCTCCTGGGCCTCCATTCCGTCTATCTCTGACAGTATCTTGGTCCGCTTTTCCTGAGACAGTTCGTCCGAGACCTTTTCCCTCATGTTCTCGAACTTGACTGTAGCCTTTTCGTCCAGTCCGGGATAGGTCATCATCGCCCATAGAAGTATCGATATCCCCAAGATGACGGTGCCGGCTTTCTTTATGTATTGCCATGTTCTCTCCCATGTGTGTATCAGAAGTCCTCGAAAGGTGGGGAAACGGTAGGTTGGCAGCTCCATCACAAAGGGAGTGGTCTCCCCTCGAAGGATCGTCGAACGGAGAAGCCGGGCGGCCAACATGGCTCCTATCCACGATATTGCCGTTATCAGAAGCATCATTCGGGTTTCCCCTTCAGGGAAGAAAACCCCTATCAATAGGGCGAACACCGGCAGCTTCGCCCCGCAGTTCATGAAGGGAACGGTCAGTAAGGTGGCCAATCGTTCCTTGGGCGACTTTATCGTTCTGGCCGCCATGACTCCTGGAACGGCGCATCCTCCGGCGATGCCTCCTGAGATTATGAAAGGCATCACCGAACTGCCATGTAGTCCGAAAACTCTGAAGACCCTGTCCAGCATGAAAGCCACCCTTGCCAGATATCCGGTGTCCTCCAAGAAGGATATCCCGAGAAACATCAGGAATATGAGGGGAACGAATCCCATAACACCTCCGACCCCGTCTATCACTCCCGACATTACCATCGATTTCAACGGTCCTTCAGACATATAATCGTTCGCCAGAGATCCTATCCACCCGAAAAAGCTCTCGAACCATCCCACCGGTATCTCGCTGTAGGCGAAGGTTATATGGTAAAGGGTCCCCAGGACGGCGAGCATAACTATGGGGCCCACGAAACGGTGGGTCACTATGGCGTCTATCCTGTCGGACACGCTCTTGGCCTCTCTGTCCTTTCTGTATATCAGAACGCCTTGCTGGAGGATCGATTTTATATACCCGTAACGATGGTCCGCTATTAAGGCCTCCGCGTAAGTGTCCAGTGTGGCTCTCAAGTGGGAGTCCAGAGTTTCGGCCATGCCGTTAAGTTTTTTCTCCAGCTCCGGGGCTCTCTCCGCTATGGAGATCTTTATAGTCTCGTCCCCTTCGAGATACTTCAGAGCTGACCATCTCGGCCTTATCGCCTCGTCCAATATCGGGTCCTGGTCTATAGCCCTGGCCATCTCGTCCAGAACCGGGTCGATATCGGGGCCGTAGGAGATCTTAAAAGGCTCCGGGTCCTTTCCTGCTATCTCCAGGGCCCGATTCATCATCTCGTGGATTCCCTCGGATTTTCTGGCGACTATGGGGACCACCGGGGTTCTCATTAGAGAAGACAGCTTGTCCGTGTCTATCTCCATACCTCTCGACTCGGCCACGTCCATCATGTTCAATGCCAGGCATACCGGAAGGCCCATCTCCTTCAGCTGGACCGACAGGTACAGGTTCCTCTCTAGATTGGAGGAGTCGACTATGTCGATCACCACGTCCGGCGTCTGTCGGATAAGGAAATCCCTGGCTACCTCCTCCTCGGCGGAGTAGGCGGAGAGAGAGTATATTCCCGGAAGGTCCTCGACCTCCACCGATATACCGTCGTGATTGTAGGTTCCCCTTTTGTGTTCCACCGTCACTCCCGGATAGTTGCCGACGTGTTGTCTGGCTCCGGTCAGACCGTTGAAGAGTGTCGTCTTTCCCGAGTTCGGATTTCCCGCCAGGGCTACGGTGGTCATCTTTCCTCCACCTCCACGTCTATGTAGTCCGCCTCGCTGTCTCTAAGGGTCAAGGTAAAGTCGCCAACCCTTATGGCCACTGGGTCGTAGAGAGGAGCCCTTCCCATTATTCTAATAGTCGTTCCCGGAGTAAGCCCCATATCCCTTATTCGTCTGCCCAGCTCCCCCTCGGCCCTCACCTTGGCGATGGTCCCGGTCTGGTTATCCTCCATCTGTCTCATGGCTATCTTGACCACGTTATTTCCCCCTCTGCGAGCTATGCGTACTTTGTTTGGCGATAATACCATACCGTTTCGGTAGGATCAAGAGACCTCTCTTTGTGAAGAGAGTAAGTTATGTTGACGTGACTAACTTTTTTTGGTATCCATATGCTTTTAGAGGAGGAAATGTGATGGCTCATGATTTTGCTAGAAAAATAGTCGAAGGAGGAGAACGGTCTTTAGGGGGGTTTTTCTTCTTTTTTGTTGGAGGATGTCTTTTGATCGCGTCGCTTTTTTCCATCTCGATATATGGTTATGGAGAGAGAACGTCCCTGCTTTCGATGGGAGCCGCTGTATTTATGGGAACCCCTCTTATCTTGAGAGCCGTTAGAGAGCTTTTCGAAGAATCGTCGGAAATGAACGAACTGGCCGCTTTAGGTGTTACAGCTACTTTCGTGTCGGGGCGTTTTATAACTTCCGCCACTATTTCCTTTGTAATTGTGCTTTCCGCATTGTTGGAAGGACGTTCTGCGAGAGGAGCGAGGGAGAGTCTGAAAGAGCTCCTGGATTTGAAACCTCCTAAGGGAACGGTTTTCCGCGATGGGGTGTGGCTTAACGTAGAAGCGGGAGATCTTGTCGTCGGAGATGAACTCAGGATCATCCCGGGGGAGAGGGTTCCTGCCGACGGAGTAGTCCTGAATGGAGAGACTTCGATTAACGAATCGACTATTACGGGAGAATCCCTACCTGCTGAGAAAAAAGGAGGCGACGACGTCTATGCTGGGACGGTCAATTTGACCGGAACGGTTATCTGTCGAGTGACGTCGGTGGGGTCCGAGACGACCTTGGGAAAGGTACAGAAAATGATTTCCGATGCGGAAAAATCTCGTACTCCTGTTATGAGAATGATAGATCGTTACGCCAGGTGGTATGTGCCGGTGGTGATGCTACTTTCCGGAGCGGTTTTCTTTGTCACCGGTGATTTGGATAGAGTGGTTTCGATGGTGGTCGTAGCGTGTCCTTGCTCCATTCTTTTGGCTGGACCTACCGCGGTTGTGGCCTTACTTGGAGTGGCTGCTCGATTGGGGGTTCTAATAAAGGATGTATCCCATCTCGAGGTAGCCGAGAGACTTACGACGATAGTTCTCGACAAGACCGGAACCGTTACCACCGGTCATCTAGAGGTTATGGAAATCTCTTCATGTGATCCCATAAATAAGAAGAGGCTTCTTTCTTTAGCTTGTTCCTTGGAAAAGGATTCAAGTCATCCGATCGCGAGATCTCTCTGTGAAAAAGCGAGCTTTATGGGATTGGATTTTCTTCCTACCGAGGCGATGAAAGAAGTTCACGGAATGGGAGTTTTGGGAAAAGTGGATGGTAGATCTGTAATGGTGGGGAGACGGTCTTGGATTTTATCCTCTGGCGTTGATGTTCCCGACATAGAAAATAGCCACTTTGGGCAAAGTGTATTGTTTGTCGCCGTGGACGGTGTCTTTGCTGGAGAGATATATCTTGAAGATAGAGTAAAGGACGACGTAAAGTCATCCCTTCTCGACATAAGGAACCGAGGAGTCGATAAAATCATTCTTCTGTCGGGAGACAGAAAAACGGTGGTCGAAAGGGTCTCCGAGGCGATAGGAGTGTCTTTTTGGGAGTCCGGGATGTTGCCGCATCAAAAGATGGATTATGTTTCGGAGTTAAAAGAAAAGGGTGAGATCGTTGCGGTAGTCGGAGACGGCGTTAACGACGGTCCCGCTCTTTCCGCGGGAGATCTTTCCATTGCGATGGGAGCTGCCGGAAGCGGTATCGCCATATCTTCGTCATCGATAGCGTTGATGAAAGACGATATATCGAAGATTCCTCTTGTGATGGATCTTGCCAAAGAGAGTCTGACCATCATGAGACAAAATCTGCATTTTGCTCTCATAGCTATAACTTTGTCCATGATTCTAGGGGCTGTAGGAGTATTGCATCCGATAGCCGCTGCTATCTTACATGGTGGAACTTCTTTAGCGGTGGTTTTCAACTCCGCCAGGTTAATGAGGTTTAAAGGAGGGGCTGTCCTTGACGTTTGATCTTTTTCGAAAGATCCCCTTTCAGGGGTTCGTCGTTCAGGTCGTTATAGTTCTTTTAGGTTCAGCTACGTCCTTTTTGGGAAATTCCGAAATAGGGTCTTTCGGCCTTGTTTTTCTATGGGCATCTCTTGTCCCTTGGGGTGCTCTATTGTTTTCGGAGTCGTCGGGAAAAGATCCATCTCTTTTCTCCGAGGAGTGGCGTTTCTCCGTGGCGGGCCTCATCGTAGCGGTGTTGGTTTTAGGTTCTCTCTCTCATGTCTTCAACGCATCGAGACGAGGTTTTACCCATGGTTTATCTATAGGAACAGTTTTGCCTTTAGTGATGGCTATCCCCGTAATCTCGTGGTTTGCTAAATCCTATATGGAGGATCTCGTAGGTAAGGATAGCCCCCTGATTCCTTGTTTAGGCTATCTAAGAGGAAGTTTCATCGTGGGAACGTTAATGGTTGCTCAAGTTATACTATGTCATTTTGGCAGGTACGATATCTCTAAGCTTCTTGGGCGGGTTCTCCTTTCGTTTAATTTGGCGGTGGCCTTGGAATTGCTTTTTTCGTTGGTTCTCGAATGGTATCGTCCTGTTGAGGACAATGTTACCCGTTGGACACATGAATCACGCATATTATATCTTTTGAGCAGATCTTCTTCCTTAAAAAAAACCGTAAGGGAATTCTTCCTCTATCAGTTTGGAGTAGATCCCTCCAAAAGCTGGTTTCTTCGAATGATATGGCGTTTTTTACCTATAGGGGCCTTCTTCGTCTGTCTCTTGCTTCTCGGACTTTCCTCCTTGGAAATAGTACCTTCGGGGTATAGAGCAGTCCTTTTACGTTGGGGGCGACCTGTATCGGAGCTTTCTCAAGGAATTCATCTCAAATATCCCTGGCCTATAGATCGAACCGTCCTTATCGATATCGGTAGAGTGAGACGGATACATGTAGGGTCTCATAGTCCCACTTCGATAGACGGTAACATATACGTCAAAGGAGTTCCTATATTATGGACAAACGAACATGGATTGAGGTCGGAAAGCTATCTGCCGGTCTCTCCTCCCGCCGATATCGCCGATGTCGTTATGGGAGAAAGGGTTCCATCGGTCTCCCTGGTCGGAGCGGACGTCTTTGTAGAGTTTAGAATCGTAAAGCCCTTGGCTTTTTTGAATTCGGGAGAGGATGGAATCGAGCTTTTTAGAAAGAAAGCTGAACGAACGACCTCTAGAACGTTCGTCAAGTACGATGTCGATACCATCATAGGAAAGGGACGTAGGGAGGCAGCCCAGAAAATCCTCGAGGAGCTTAAAGTGATATCGGATTCGATGAATCTGGGTCTTTCTGTCGAGTATGTAGGAATAGTAGGGGTTCATCCTCCTCAGATAGTGGCTTCTTTTTTTGAGGAAACGGTCTCCGCTCTTCAGGAAAAAGAGACGGTTATTCAATGGGCTCGCCAGGCCGCCATATTGAGAATGACCGAGACTGTCGGAGATGCGGAGATCGCGGAAGATTTAATTGGTGAAATTTCTTCCGTTCACGGCAGGTCCGATGAGATAGATTCGGTTCTTATGAAAAGTGGCGGAAAGGTCGCCTCTGTTCTAGGCGAGGCCGTAAGTTATAAAGTCATAAGAGAATCGGACGAGGAAGTTCGTTATGAACGTTTTTTGTCTCAGTTCAACATATTTTCAAGTGCTCCTAGTTATTATGGAAATAGTTTGTATCTTGACGTTTTGGATAAAACTCTTCCTTTTCGTCGTAAATATTTAATACCTAAAGACAGAGACGATATGATGTTTGGCCTTTCCGGTTATAGTGGACCCGGAAAAATGGACCACCGAGTAAGTTGCTAGGTTAAGGTCAAGAACAGGCTGCTGTATCATAGGTCTCAGAAAGAGGGGGACATAAT